>JBBKXD010000289.1:0-3458 GCA_037969295.1 Pyrinomonadaceae bacterium
CCGATGAATGAGATTCGGCGACTATGCCGGATCACTCCGCCGGATATCGCCGTCGAGCTCAATGTATTGCCCGTTCACGTCGAACATCTTGGATCGATCGAGAATGTTGCTAAGGCGAAGGCTGAACTTGTCGAAGGGATGAAAGAGAGCGGTACTGCGGTGCTGAACGCGGACGATTGGCGGGTGTTGGAGATGCGGGAATTGAGTCGCGGTTCGTCGATCACGTACGGTATCGATTCCGCCGCCGATGTCACTGCATCTGACATCGTCTTCGAAAATTTCGGAAGCACGCGGTTTGTTCTGACTACGCCGGAGGGACGGGCCGAGACCGCATTTCCCCTGAACGGCCGCCACAACATCCTCAATGCGCTGGCCGCGGCTGCCGTCGGGCATACGTTCGGCATGACGGCGTCGGCGATCGCATCGAGTCTTGCCAGCGTGGCCGCGCCCCCACAGCGGGGCGAGATATTGAGATTCGCAAAAGGCTTTACCGTAATAAACGATTCGTATAATTCGAACCCGTCCGCGCTGCTCTCGATGGTGCAGACTATGGTTGACGGAGCGACGGCCGCGAAACGCAAGATCGTTATTGCGGGAGAGATGCTCGAGCTCGGAGACGATGCGCATTTTATTCACCGGCAAACCGGCGAGACGATCGCCGCGATGAGCGTCGATATGTTGATCGGAGTTCGCGGTCTTGCAGACGATCTGGTGCGCGGTGCGGAAACACAGGGATTGTCGAATGTGCATTTTGCCGCAGATTCGGATGAGGCGGCCGACTTGCTGGTTGCGGAGATCAAGGATGGCGACGTAGTACTCGTAAAGGGTTCGCGCGGAGTGCGGACCGAAAAGGTGGTTGAGAGATTACTGAAGGAATTCGAACTGGAGGGGAAAGCGCTTTGAGTCCCGCCTTCAGGCGGCGTTCTAAGGCAATGAGATCCGCCTAAGGGCGGAACTCAAAACACGATGCTTTATTACTTCCTTTATCAATTGATATTTCGGGAGTACGGTGCTGGGTCCAGCGATTCGTACCTCTTTAAAGGACTGAATGTCTTTCAGTATGTTACGTTCCGGACCGCGTGGGCGACCATCACCGCGCTTTTGATCACGTTGTTCTTTGGCAAGCGGGTTATCCGCAAATTGGCGGAACTGAAATTCGGACAGGAGATACGCGAAGAGGGCCCCGCCTCTCATCAGGAGAAACGCGGCACCCCGACGATGGGCGGGATTTTGATAATCGGCGCGGTCTTTGTTTCGACGGTGCTTTGGTCACGGCTTGATAATTTATTTCTTTGGCTCGCACTCGGCGCGACGATGCTGTTTGCTGCCGTCGGATTTGCTGACGACTACATAAAGATCGTCAAGAAGCGCAGTCTCGGCCTAACCGGGAAGCAAAAGCTCGCAGGTCAGCTCATCACTGCAGTCGCCGTTTGGGCGGTGCTTTATTTTTTGACAAATTATTCTTGGAACCTCAGCATTCCGTTCCTGAAGGCGACCGCCGACGCGAATCCGGTAACAAGCGTAAGTTATGTCGGACCGTTCGTTTATCTCGGGTTTGTTATTTTTGTTCTGCTCGGTTCGTCGAATGCCGTGAACCTAACCGACGGCCTCGACGGATTGGCGACGAGTGTCACGTTCGTGGCGATGGCGGCGCTCACGGCCCTCACCTACGTCGCGAGCGACAAGCGTTGGGCCGAGTACCTTGACATCACATTTAACCCCGCGTCCGCCGAGCTGACGGTTTTTTGCGGAGCGATGGTTGGAGCGAGTCTCGGCTTCCTTTGGTATAACTCGCCGCCGGCCGAAGTTTTTATGGGAGATGTCGGCTCGCTCGCCATCGGCGGAGCGCTCGGAACCGTTGCTATTCTGACAAAGCAAGAGTTTCTATTGCCGTTCATTGGCGGTGTGTTCATTCTCGAGGTGATGTCGGTTGTGTTGCAGGTTTCAGTCTTTAAGCTGACGAAGCGCGGCGGCCAACCGGGGCGGCGTATCTTTAAGATGACACCTCTGCACCACCACTTCGAAATGACGGGGTGGAAGGAACCGAAGATCGTGTTCAGGTTTTTGATCGTCGCCGTGTTGTTCGCGTTGTTGAGTTTGTCGACATTGAAATTGAGGTAGCGTGACTGGAACGCATGCATCCTACCTGCAACGTCGCGAAGCGGCGTAAAACTGTCACGGCTCGAAACTCGAGAAGCTTTTCGTGCTTCGCACTCATGCAGGCAGGATGCCTGCGTTCCAGTCAGTTGAAGAACTGTGGAAGTTGCCGGAAAAAAATCTCTTGTCCTCGGTGCCGGGAAATCCGGCGTCGCATCTGCGAAGTTCCTCGCTGAACGTGGTGCTGTCGTCGCTCTTCATGATCAGAAGCCGGTCGAAGACTGGAGTGACGCTGCGAGATCTTTGAAAGAGCTGCACAATGTTGGACTGATCTCCGGCGCTCTTCCGTCTTGGCTTTTGGACCAGATAGACCTCGTCGTCATCTCGCCCGGTGTTCCGACGAACACGATCCCGGCACGTTATGTCGACAGGAAGGACGGCGAGGTCATCGGTGAGATCGAGCTTGCATATCGTTTTATGAAAGGCCGGATCGTCGGTATCACTGGATCGAACGGCAAAACGACGACGACGACGCTGATCGGTGAGCTTTTGAAAAATGCTGGGATCACAACACAGGTTGGAGGCAACATCGGGACGCCGCTTCTCAGCCTGGCGACAAGCTCGACCGACGAAACATGGACGGTGGCGGAGCTTTCCAGCTTTCAGCTTGAGACGATCAAAGAATTTCGGGCGAATGTGGCGATCTGTCTGAATGTTACGCCGAATCATCTCGACCGATACGACTCGTTTGCCGACTACGCCGCTGCAAAACATCGGATCTTTCTCAATCAAGCTGTTGACGACGTTGCCGTGCTAAGTGCCGACGATGAGATCACATCGACGTGGGGAAGCGGGTTGCGTGCAAACGTTGTCTTCTTCAGTGTCAGGCGCGAACTGGATGAGGGCTTGTTTCTTCGCGGACGTGATCTCATCTGCCGGGCCAACGGCAAAGAGAAGGTATTGACAACGCGTGACGGAATCTTTCTTCGCGGTCTGCACAATGTCGAGAATGTTCTGGCGAGTTTTGCGACCGGCCTCGCGTGTGGAGCCGATCCTGAGTCGATGAGCGAAACGGTGGCCAATTTCAAGGGCGTCGAACATAGGATCGAGTTTGTCGCAGAGATCGGCGGTGTAAAGTTTTACAACGATTCGAAAGCGACATCCGTCGACGCGACTCTGAAGGCCCTTGAAGCAATGACGGAGGACGATGGCAAAACTGTTTTGATCCTCGGCGGTCGCGGAAAGAACGCTCCGTATGCGCCGCTTGTTGATCTTATCGAAAGATCCGTTCGTGCGATCGTCGTGATCGGTGAGGATGCCGACAATATCGAAGGACAACTGCGCGGGCATGCGGATATGAT
>JBBKXD010000290.1:0-3944 GCA_037969295.1 Pyrinomonadaceae bacterium
TTGACTATCGCGGGATCTGTGAGAAAGCGAAGCTGATCGTGGACACACGCAACGCGTTGAACGAGACGGTTAGAAACGGAAGCAAGGCGACGATTGTTAGACTGTAGCCGGAAAGCAGATAGCAGTAAGCAGTAAGCAGTAAGCAGTAAGCTGTAAGCAGTAAGCAGTAAGCAGTAAGCAGAGAGTACAACGTAAGGCAAACGAAGGCCCGAGTTACGATTACCAGTTTCGCGACTCAGGCGTTCTGCCTTCTGCTTGCTGCTTACTGTCCTTTTTCCATGGGATAACCCGCGCTCGTCCATGCGACTGTACCGCCATGTAAAGCGAATGCGTTTTCAAATCCCTTCTTTTGTAGTTCAGATACCAAACTGGCACTGGAATGTTCGGCCCCTCAGGAGCAGTAGGCGATGATCTTTTTGCCTTTCGGGATCTTGTTAAGGTACGGCTCCAGGTTATTCGCGGGAACGTTGATCGAACCCGGAATGTGCTGCTGTGCGTACTGCTCCGGCGCGTGCGTGTCTATGAAGACCGCGGTCCCGGCGTCGAAATCCTTTTTCGCTTCGGCGACGGAAATTCGCGGGGCGTCGGAGCCTTCAGCGTGACCGTGACTGTCGACCTGGGCCGACGCCGGCGTCGGGCTCGCCTTGACGACGACTGGAGGTTTTGCCGCATTGTTGCAGGAAGATGCGAAAACGATCGTCGCAAGAATGCAGAGGGTTAGGACTTTTAGATTCATAAAAATTTATTTCTCACCAAACGCCACGAGCACTTCGTCGGCGTGTTCTTCCACGTTTACCTTATCGAAGATCTTTGCGATCTTTCCATTTTCGTCGATCAGGAATGTCTTACGATCTATCCCCATATACTTCTTGCCGTACATACTTTTCTCGCCCCAGACGCCGTACGCCTCGACGACCTTCTTGTCGGTGTCGGCTACGAGATCGAACTGCAAATCATATTTTGAGCGGAACTTCTGATGAGCTTTCTCATCATCGACCGATACGCCCAGCAGCTTGATGTTCTTCGTTTCGAATTCGTCGTTCGCATCACGGAACGAACATGCTTCCTTCGTTCAGCCAGGTGTGTCGTCTTTCGGATAGAAAAAGAGAACGACACGCTGTCCCTTAAAATCTGCAAGCTTGATAGGATCGCCGTTTTGATCTTTCGATGTGAAATCTGGTGCCTTATCGCCTTCTTTGAGCATAAACCTCCTGAGAATGTAAGATTACGTTGTTTGAGATTGTAGCATGCAGAACGGAGCGCAGGCATCCCTGCCTGCATGAGTGCGAAGCACGAAAAAAGGATTACGAAGTCGAGCCACTATCGTATTACGTCGCTGTCGCGACGTTGCAGGCAAGGATGCCTGCGATCCAGTCACGTTATGAAGCTACTTAGCGAAACCCGTGCACTCGAAAAACTGCAGGCCTTAAATAGTGATTTCGCGGCGCGGATAAGGACCAATTACGAACATCGCGCTAAGGATTGCGCGACGTGCGATACGCCCGGTGCATGCTGCCTCGACGCTCATTTTGTGAACGTTCACATAACACGATTGGAAGCCGTAGCGATCCGGCATGCGGTAGCGAGGCTTTCGGAAGATAAGCAGGAAAGAATTTTCAGGCGGGTCGAAGATACAATTGCGACATATAAGCTTTCGTCCAAAGGCAAGACGTTCTCCAAAACATATGCGTGCCCGCTGTTTGAAAAAGGAACGGGCTGTCTCGTCCATCACGACGGCAAGCCATCGCCGTGTATTGCCCACGCATGCTACGAAAACAGAGAGGACCTTCCGCCTGACGAGTTACTCGCCGAGCATGAGGCCCAGGTTGAAAAGCTTAACGAACTGACGTACCGGACGCCCGCCGAATGGCTTTCACTGCCGATCGCTATCAAGCGTGTTCAGAAGCGCCGTCGCGTTCCTTGATCAACCACGCGATCACGAGCCCGGCGAGCAGCCATCCGACTATCTGATCGGCCGCCTGTGCCAGGAAATAATCTGTCGGAAAGCCGAACCAATTCCAATACGATGCATCCACCGAAAGCCAGCTGACAAGCCCGAACAGACCGGCTGCTGCGACGCGTCCCCAGAAATAACAGATTAGCCACGACACGACGAGGGCGACGGCAATGGCCGCGAGTATGTTCGAAACGAGCTCGGTGATAAGCATGCTCGGCGGCATCGGATCAGTGCCGCTCGGGTGATGGACCAGGATGCCGTGCGGCCCCGACTTATACTTCGCTACCCATGCTGCCTGTTGGGCTTCATTTGCCGAATGACCGCCCGGCATCCCCGGATAAAAATACAGACCGGGTTCAGGAATATTCGCTTTCATGGCCGCGATGACCGGATCTTCGTTTGGGAGGGCCTTCATTCCGATGTCGCCGATCGGCAAAACCATGTGCGAGAACGCACCCCACATAAACAAAACGACACCACCGGCGATGCCGGCCACAATTATTCGCATGATCTCCTCCTAAGCAGTTTCTTTCATTCGTCCACCTAGAATCGTCAAAGGTATCAGCATCAACCAGAAGATCAGGTGATACCACACCGGGAACACATTCCAGAGACTAACCTGCACGGCGATACCGACCGCAAGAAGGATGATCCCGAGTATGAGCGGCGAACGCCTATTCTCTCCGGCGATAACGGCGGCGAGAAATCCGGCCATGATCGTGGCGATCGCGCTGCGGACAAGCCCGATGATCGCGATCGTCGTCTCGGCACTGAATGACTCACCGTTAACGACGGCGATTGCCGCACGGTCCTGATGGGCTCCGTACCAGCTTGGCGAGATTGTATGCAGAAACTGATCGCTCCCGATCCAGATGATCGACCATGCAATGAAACCCGCGACCACACCCAGAATGATTCTCAGCATTATTTCTCCATGAAAAAAACGGACAAGCGAAAGCGATGAAACTCCCCTTGTCCGTATTCAATTTTCGGTGGTTAAGTGGTGAACTCGGGCGAGTATAAGCGAAAGCGGAGTGAATAGTAAATTGTGAATAGTGAATAGTGAATAGTGAATAGTGCGGTCGTCAATAAACTCTATGTGTTAGTCGCCTACCGTGACCCGGCCGCTGACACGATCTCTCAGATTGCTTTTCGGCTCGATAAAACATTGGTGTATATTTCCCATATCGCATGAGACTACTTTCACTCGCTTTCATCGCTCTTGCCTACGTTTCGGCGTCGGGTCAATGTCCCTCGATCGCGGTGATCGGACCGGCGGGCGTAACGAACCCTGGCGATACGATGACATTTCGACTCGACGGTGCAGATCAGACCTAAAGTACTACTGGACGGTCAGCGCCGGCTCAATTACTGAGGGTCAGGGAACACCAATTATCGTTGTCGCAACCGATCGGTCGATGTCGGGCTCGAACGTCACGGCGACAGTCGAAATCAATGGGCTGCTGCCGGACTGCCGTAAGAACGCGTCTGAGTCCGCGCCGGTGTACTTCCTCCCCGAGGGACTTGTCATAGACGAGTGGGAAGGACTGAAACCAAATCATGAAAGGGCCAGGCTCGACTCCTTCTTTGCCGAGCTTTCCAACAATCCACTTAACACCGGAATCGTCGTGTTGCAGCTCACAGAAAACGAACGCTTCGACTCGGGAAACACACGATTGAAGTTCGTCGTGAAGCACGTGAGATTTAGAAAGTTTGACCTGAACCGAATCTGGTTCGTCCTTGACCGCTCGGGGGACAGTCGAACAAAGGTCTATCGCGTCCCTCCGGGCGCCGATATGATGCCTTGCGATGCCGTCTGCATCACAATAAAAGGCGGCGACCTTTAGATCACCGCCTTCTTCATTCTGCCTTCTACTTTCTGCTTTCTGCCTTCCGCTGCCTGCTTTCCGCTTTCTGCCTACTGCCTACTGCCCACTGCTTTCTGCCTACTTCTTACTTGATCTCCAACTCAAACGGGAGCATCAAC
>JBBKXD010000291.1:0-2936 GCA_037969295.1 Pyrinomonadaceae bacterium
GCTATCACGCGTGCCATCGCCGATCAGGCCCGGACGATCCGAATTCCCGTGCACATGATTGAAACTATCAACAAGCTGATTCGTACTTCGCGTCTGCTTGTTCAGGAGCTCGGTCGCGAACCGACAAGCGAAGAGATCGCGAAGCGGATGGACATTCCGGTATCAAAGGTGCGAAAGGTTTTGAAAATTGCGCAGGAACCGATCTCGCTCGAAACACCGATCGGTGAAGAGGAAGATTCGCATCTCGGCGATTTTATCGAAGATAAATCGATATTGAATCCGGCTGAATCCGTTACTTTCTCGAATTTGCGTGAAATTACCGACGAGGTTCTGGCGACACTGACGCCACGCGAGGAAAAGGTCATCAAGATGCGTTTCGGACTTGGTAACACGGGCTCCGAGCACACGCTTGAAGAGGTCGGCCAGCACTTCGCCGTGACCCGCGAACGCATAAGACAGATCGAGGCAAAGGCCCTTCGAAAGCTTCGGCATCCGTCGAGATCGCGTCGATTAAAGGCGTTCTTGGAAGGAAAACAATAAGTCGGGCGCCACACGGCAACTGAACAGGATAGAAAGCGGTCGAGCGTCCTAAAAGACATCGACCGCTTTTCAATTCGTCAACAGATCTTTCGCTTCGGCGACCGCAGATTCCAAATCGGCCACTTTTCCGTCCAACTGCAGTTCATTAATTGCGTCAAGAATTTTCTTAAATTCTGGCGACGGTTGCATGCCCATTTCGATCAGATGGCGTCTCATCAAAATTGGATCAGGCCCGAACCATCCGCCTCCCGGTTCAAAAAATCGAAACGATCAACAAATTGATCCGTACGTCACGACTGTTGGTTCAGGAACTCGGCCGCGAGCCGACGAGCGAAGAGATCGCAAAACGGATGGATATTCCGGTTTCAAACGTGCGAAAGGTTTTAAATATCACTCGTTTCTGTTTTCCCCTCGCGAGGTAATTGCCCTTTTTCGCAGCGCGAGGTGGGTCGAGATCGTCCTTCCGCCTATAATGGTCAAGGCTGGATCGTAACCGGCTTCCTTCTACGGTCGGAAACAGCCTGGAAAAGATGGATCCAGTAGCCCACACATTATTTGGTGCCACACTAGCGGAAATCGGCCTCAAGCGGATCTCGCGATATTCGGCGGCGACGCTGGTAATCGGCTCAAACCTGCCCGATATCGATGGAGTCTCGATGCTCTGGGGCATGGACACGTCGCTGTATTTTCGGCGGGGGTGGACCCATGGCATTTTGGCATTCGTTATCCTTCCGCTGCTGTTGGCCGGCGTGTTTTGGCTTTGGCACAGATGGCGAGGCGGCGGGGTTGGAGTGCCCGAGTTCCGAATCTGGAAGGTCTTAGGCCTAAGTTACCTCGCGGTGCTTTCACACCCTGCACTGGACTGGCTGAATACCTACGGCGTGCGCTTGTTGATGCCGTTTGACGATCGATGGTTCTATGGCGATACGCTCTTTATCGTCGATCCCTGGTTCTGGCTGCTTATGGTGGTGGCTGTAGTTTTGGCCCACTCGAGCAGCGTGCCCGTCGCGGCCGGTTGGGGGCTCCTGGCCGTGTTCTCCACTGCTTTGATCGTGTTCAGCGGTGTGGTATCGATGCCGGTAAAAGTCATGTGGATGACAGGCTTGGCTGGGATCGTCGTCCTTCGCTCGATAAAACCCGACACGGAGCTTACGAAATACATTGCCCGCGGTTGCGTGTTGTCGCTTGCTGTTTATATTTCAGCAGTATACTGGCTCGCTCGTAGTGCGGAAACGGCCGTTGCTGAAAGGTTTTCCTCTCCGCAGATATCGCAGGCGAATCCAGTTCCCGGAGTTTCCTTTGCGCATCGAATCGTGATGGTCTATGAACGAATGTACCGGATCGTCCGTCCGGATGGCAGCACGATCGAATTAGAACGTAGAGAGCCGGACCGGGTTGTTCAGGCCGCATTCTCTGACCCTTCCGTTCGCGGTTTTACAATCTGGATGCGTTACCCGTATTGGGAGGTCACGGAAGTGGGTGATGGCTGGACCGTTACTCTTTACGACCTGCGATACTCCGAGCCAGGGCAGCCTCCGATCGGGATCGGGCAGGTAAACGTATTTGTGCCTCACCACGCTGTCTCAGGGTCCCGTTAAGGATTTTCTCAATTAGCATCCACTTTCCTAATTTGACGGGCTGCGGCCATGCCCTCCTCCAGGGAGCTTACTGTTCCGTCCGTTTGCATCTCGTAAACGGCGTCGAGTATTTTTTTGAATTGGGGCGAAGGCAGCATGCCCATTTCGACCAGATGTCGTCCCATCAAAATCGGTTCCGGAGCCTTTCGCTCAATTTCCAGCTCGCGGACCTTTTCGATAAACCATTCTTGGGCCTCTGACCCGAACGATTTTTCCTTAGCGAGCCAATCGGGATTGCGGCCCAGCGAGTCAGCCTTCGCGACCCGATAAAGCAGATCTGGTTCAACCTTTCTTGCCAGACGGCGAAACGCACCGTCACCGACTTGCGACTTCGCCTTGTAATACTCACCGGGCTTCAGGTGATAACGGACAAGCTGTACTATTTGATTCCGCACGTCAAACCCGTTCAGCGTAAAAAGCCCGAGCTTGTCGAGAAACGTTAAGGTCGGCCCAACTCCGGCCTCGTCATGGCCCCGCGAACGCGTGCGCCCGTCGACGAATTCCGTTGTCGGCGGCTTCCCAAAATCGTGAGCCAAAGCACCCAACATCACCGCCACCTGCCGTTCATAGGGCAGATCATCGATCAGTTTCCGGGCCTCGTCAACGACCATCAGAGTGTGAACATCAACGTCGCCTTCCGGATGCCATTCCGGCTCCTGCGGCACCCCAACGAGAGATTTCATTTCAGGAAATATCTGATCAACGACGCCAAGCTCGTACAGCCATTTTAATCCGATGGATGGTCGCTGTGCTTTTAGC
>JBBKXD010000292.1:0-7222 GCA_037969295.1 Pyrinomonadaceae bacterium
GACGACGAAAAGATCTACGGCCGCGGTGCGTGCGACGCCAAGGGAATCATCGCCGCACAGATCACGGCGGCGCAGGAGTTGAGGAGAGGAGGAATTGAGGACATTGGATTGTTGTATACGGTCGAAGAAGAACGATCGTCGACTGGTGCGCGTGCAGCGAACGATCATCCGCTTGCCGCGAAATGCGAGTACATGATCAACGGCGAGCCGACCGACAACGATCTCGCCATCGGGTCGAAGGGTTCGTTTCGTATCAAGATCAAGACGACTGGAAAAGCGGCTCACTCCGCCTATCCCGAGATCGGCGATTCGGCGATCGAAAAGCTGTTGGAAATATTAGACGACGTGCGCCATACAAAATTTCCGCATGGCGAGTTCTTTGGCGAGACGACCGTGAATATCGGGACGATCGAAGGTGGTGTCGCTCTGAACGTAATACCGCCGCGTGCCGAAGCGGGATTGTTGATTCGTCTAACGACGCCGCGCGAGCCGATCGAGGAAGCTCTTCGCAATGTCGTCCGCGATCGCGGCGAGATCGAGGTCCTGTCGTGCAGTGAGCCCGTGAAGATGCTCGAGGTCGACGGCTTCAAACAAAAGACGGTTCGATTCACGACCGATATTCCTTACCTTACAAATTGGGGCCAACCGCTGCTGCTCGGCCCCGGGTCGATCCTCGTCGCGCATACGAAGGATGAGTTTGTGTTGAAGAAAGATTTGGAAATGGCAGTTCAGTTGTACGTGGATCTTGCGACCCGTCTTCTCGAGCAGGGATCCTAGTAGCCAGCGCACGCAGGCCCTGAAGACGGCTGCGCGCTACAAAGAGATGAGTCGCAGCACGGCGTCGTAATCCCAATTACTTCGCCGCGCTGCGCATCGATTATGAATTCGCCTTGAACCAGGGCCCGCGGCCCTCGCTAGACTACTTCGCACCTTCCGTGCTCTTTCTAAAAGCTCATCCGCGTTCCGGTCGCGTCGGAACATCCACCGCCTACCTGCGTCCCATTCATCAGGAAAAACGAGGCCGTGCCGTCGGAGTAGTATTCATCCGCCGTCTCGTTCAGCTCCACCGTATGCGCCACGATCGCGTAGCCGGTCGCTTGGCCCATCGCGTTGAAGTTGAAGCTCTTGAATTTGAACTCGTACGTATTCCCGGCAACGTGACGCCAGATCCCGTGCTCGGGTGTTCTGGAGGCTTGCGGAAGACCCGATGTCGAACCGATCGACGTGCCGCCTTGATTGAACGACGCTATCGATGCGAATGTGTTCAGCACATCTCCGTTCGCGCAGTTCTTGAGTCTAACGGTGGCATCCCAGGTCCCTGCAAGGCGTCCCCCGCCCTTGTTCGCCTGCGCGTAACACGCACCGGTGGCCACCAGAGCCAACATCCCCGCGATCAGTGTTCTCACCGCGAAATTAACGATTACTTTGGTCATTTTTATTACCTCTCAGTCTGATTTTTGGATTTCAGCCGAAAATTGTTGGATTCGGCCGATGTGTGCCATAATTCCGCATCTCGCATGTGAAAATCGTTAGGATCGCGATGAGATTTTGTGAAAATTTGTGAGGAGTACGGTGAACGGCGGCGAGCGACAAGTTTACGAGTTCGAAGGATTTCTTCTCGACGCCGGTAAACGTCTGCTGATCCGGGAGGATGCCGAGGTTGTTCCGCTGATGCCGAAGGCGCTCGACATTCTGCTCCACCTCGTACAACGTGCTGGGACGGTCGTAGAAAAAGACGAGCTGATGTCCTCGATCTGGCCGGACACGATCGTCGAAGAGAACAATCTCACTCAGAACATATCCGCCTTGCGTCGCGTACTTGGCGAAAAGCATCGCGAGAACAGGTTTATCGCGACGGTTCCGGGCCGGGGCTACAAGTTTGTCGCGGCTGTCAGCAAGAGCAATGGCGTCAATACCCCCGACGTTCCTGAAGCCGCCGATCTCGGTGAGCGGGCGATGCCGGACGCCGCTCGCGATAACCGGGAGACGCTGGCTTCACGCCCTCGGCCGCTTTTCCTAATCGTGGCCGCGATCGTTGTCGTTTCGGTCGGGGCTGGGTTCTTTATTTTGACCGGTGACCGCACGGCGCCCGTCGACGGAAAAATCAGCTCTCTGGCAGTCCTACCCTTCAAGCCCCTCGTCACCGAAAACCGAGATGAATCGATGGAGCTCGGGATGACGGACACCCTGATCTCGAAATTAAGCGGCGGTGATGTCGCGGTTCGGCCGCTTGCTGCGGTGAGGCGCTTTGGCCTGATCGATCAGGATCCGGTTGCCGCGGGTCGTGCTCTGGGCGTCGAAGCCGTTATGGACGGAAGCATCCAGATCGCAAACGACCGCGTGCGGGTTTCCGCTAAGCTGATTCGGGTAAGCGACGGCAGGCAATTGTGGGCGGACCAGTTCAACGAGAAGGCGGCCGATATTTTCGAGCTCCAGGATTCGATATCGGAGCGGGTCGCAACCGCACTGCGAACCACACTCGGGACATCGAACAAAAGGAATTACACGGACAGCCTGGAAGCGTACCAGTTGTACGCGAAAGGAAAATTTCATGCGGCGCGGCTTGTACTGCCCGAGGTGCAGAAGGGCATCGCTTACTTTGAGCAGGCGATCGCTGTTGATCCGGCATACGCCCTCGCATACGTTGAACTGGCGAATGCACACAGAACGATGGTCATGACGAACGACGCTCGACCCGGGGACGTAATGCCAAAAGCCAAGGCCGCGGCCGTGAAAGCCGTTGAGTTGGACGAGACACTCGCCGAAGCGCACAATGCGCTTGCGATGACCGCATTTTGGTACGACTTCGATCGCGTCACAGCCGAGAAGCATCACCTGCGTGCAGCCGAACTCGATTCTCGCAGCGTGCAAGCTCGATTCGCCTATGCACACCTACTTTCGAACACCGGCCGGCACACCGAGGCGATCACAGAGATCAAACGCGCACTGGAGCTCGAGCCGGTCAGCCTGGTAACGAACGCACTTCATGGACAGATACTCCACTTTGCCGGCAGCGACGAGGAAGCGCTGCGTGTGCTTCGAGCGACGGGGGAAATGGAGCCGAATTTCTGGCTGGTCCCGCTCTTCATGTCGCGTATCTATCTTAAGCAGGGAGCGTGGGACGATGCGATCGCCGCTGCGGAGAAGGCACGCGACAGTTCCGGGGGCAATTCCGAAGCGGTCGCCACTATCGGGTTCGCCCATGCAATGGCCGGCCGCACGCGCGAGGCTCGTGCGGTGCTTCGTGAACTGGAAGAACGCTCGAAGAGCAGATACGTCTCTGCATATAGCCTTGCACAGATCCCTGCCGCCCTTGGAGATACAGGGAAGGCTCTGGATCGCCTGGAGGCCGGATTTGAAAACAGGGATGTTCTGATGATGTTTCTGAAGGTGGACGGGAAGTGGGATTCAATGCGTTCCGAACCGCGTTTTGCCGACCTGATACGGAGAATGCATCTCGAATAACAGGGTGAGAGGAAGTGGATTCGCACGGGATATAGCGCGGGCAAATCCACCCCATACTCTGACCGCTACTCGAAACGAATTGCGGAGCCCGTATTACAGGTCGTCATTAAGACGGTCCCGTCAGGTGCAACCAGTTCGCCCGTACCTGTCCAGGTTAATTCGTTCCCGCTCTCCAATAGCTGAATCGTAAGCCTTATGCGTGTCCTACCGGCGAAGGTGCCATCCGCGTTCAGACGCTGGAGGACGATGGCCGCCGTGTAATTCTCCCAATTTTGGCGGTCCCATACGCCGTGTCCCGGACTGCGGAAGAACGGCGCCGGAAATGGATTAGGGGGTGGGATCGTTGCGGTTTCGGATAAAGTGCCTCCTCCAGCGAAAGTGATCAAGCCCGGTGCCAACGGCCCGACCGGGTCCCCGGTGGAACAGTTTCGCCCCTGCAATTGCGTCAACCAGACTCCTACGATGCTTCGTTTCGAGAAACCCAGGTCCTGAGATGAGGTTGCGCCTTTCAGTTCCTGAGCCGAAATGGAAATGGCGGCACCTGCGAGCAACATCAATGCCAGCATAGATGTGCGGACGAAAGTTTTCGTCAGTGAGTTTTTCATGATTTTACTGCCTCTCTTTTCGTTCGGATTTCAGCCGAAATGTTTCGTGTCCGGCTGATTGGTGCGATAATGTGCGATGTAATGACCGACCGTCTTTGCATCTGTGTGAAAATTTCTGAAAACATCTGACCCGGCTATATGAAACAGCAAGAACCCCAGATGTATGAGTTCGGTGAGTTTCGTCTGGATGTGGGAAAGCGCCGGTTAACACGAAGGAATGGCGAGGCCATTCCCGTGACATCGCGAGTTTTCGAGACACTCTTGTACCTGGTGAGAAATACCGGCTCGACTGTCGTCAAAGAAGAACTAATGTCCGCCGTCTGGGGCGATACGTTTGTCGAGGAAAACAACCTCAACAAGAACATTTCCAAATTGCGGCGAATTCTTGGCGATAAGCCTGGGGAGAACGATTACATCGCGACCGTTGCGGGCAAAGGTTACCAATTCGTCGCTGATGTGCGCGAGGTCACCGAACAGTCCACACCGCAACCCGAATTCATTCCTGAGACACAAGACATCCCGTTAGTGCCCGCGCCGCAAGTCGACTCTTCGCGACAGCCGTCCCGTTTTTGGCTTTTTGCTTTAGCGGTGGTGTGTCTCTTCGGCTTGACTTCGTTTGCCTTTTACGTCTGGCGTGAAAACCCCACATCTTCGGCAGATGGTGCGGTCAAGAGTGTTGCCGTGTTGCCGTTCAAATCACTGCTCGCTGACCAGCGTAATGAGGCTCTCGAACTCGGAATGGCCGACGCCATGATCGCAAAGCTGAGCGGCGTGGATAACCTGGAGGTCCGACCGCTTAGCTCGGTCCGAAAATACGCTTCGGTGGAAATAGACTCCCCGCTCGCGGGACGCGAACTAAATGCCGAAGCCGTTCTTGACGGAACTATACAAACATCCGGGGAGAGGATAAGAATTTCCGCCCGGCTCCTGCGAAGCAGCGATGGAAAGCAACTTTGGGCGGGCCAATTTGATGAAATGCTTACCGATATTTTCTCCGTCCAGGATTCGATTTCGGAACGGGTGGCCTCGGCACTGCAGACCCGGTTAACCAGGCGAAAAAGGCATACCGACAACATCGAAGCTTATCAACTGTATTTGAACGGAAGGTTTCACACGCTCAAACTTACGCCCTCCGAAGTGCAGAAAGGAATTTTGTATTTCAACCAGGCGATCCAGACCGATCCGAACTATGCGCTGGCGTATGTCGGCCTTGCAGACGCATATCGGACCGTCGGACTGATCGGCGGAATGCCCGATGCATTTCTCAAAGCTAAAGAAGCGGCGAGGAAAGCGATCGAAATTGATGACCAATTGGCGGAAGGTCACGCCATTCTCGGATTCATCATATTTTTCCACGATTGGGACTGGGCCGCTGCAGAGCACGAGCTCACGTATGCTTTGCGACTTGATCCAAACAGCGCGGACGTGCACCTTGCCTACGCGCACCTGCTTTCAAACACAGGGCGTCATACCGAAGCTCTCATTGCGGCCAGACGTGCAAGCGAGCTCGATCCGTTGAATCTAAGGACTGTCGGGTTCGAATCACTGTTCTTGCTTCACGCCGGCAAAACCGACGAAGCCATCGCACGGCGAGAAAAGGTGCTGGAACTCGATCCGAATTTTTGGGGCAAGCATCAAGGAATGGCGATGTTTTACATTCATGAGGGACGGTATCTCGAAGCCGCCGAGGCCGCAAAGAAAGCAATGGAGCTCTCTGGCGGAAATCCCTGGGCGATGGCGTTGGCCGGACATGCCGTGGCTAAGTCTGGAAAACCGGCCGAGGCACGCGTGATAGTTAACGAAATTCTAAAAGGATCCGACGGTCCGAGCTTCAGGCCACACACAGTCGCCCTGGTTTACACTGCTTTGGGCGAGAATGATAAAGCTCTCTACTGGCTCGAGCGAGCGTTTGAGCGGCGTGATCCCGGCATGACATTCTTGAAAGTCGACTGAAAATGGGACGATCTGCGGGCGGAACCACGCTTTGTTGAACTGCTGAAGAAAATGAACCTCGGATAATTCATGAAGATCGCACTTATCGGATATGGAAGAATGGGGCGTCTTGTCCGCGGTCTTGCTGAGGCACGCGGCCATGAAGTTGCGGTCGTTATCGGTGAGGCCCACGAGCACATGTTGACGGAGCGGTTCCCCGAAACCCTTTGGATGGCTGATGTCGCGATCGATTTCTCATCCGCGAACGCCGTTCGCAGGAATGTCGAGGCGTGTATGCTCGCCGGGATCCCGATCGTTGAAGGCACGACCGGATGGAATTCGCAGCGGGATGAAATTGAAAGGATAGTGGGTGACGCGAACGGCGCATTTGTTTTCGGTGCGAACTTTTCGATCGGAGTGAACCTGTTTTATCGCGTCGTCGATTTTGCATCGGAACTGTTCGCGAAATTTCCTGAATACGAAGTTTTCATCGAAGAGCAGCATCATTCGCGGAAGAAGGATGCGCCGAGCGGGACCGCTTTGAAATTGAAAGACATCGTCGAGCGGCACATTGAAAAGGAATTCGGCGTGTCGGCGACGCGGGCGGGAAATATTCCGGGTACGCATCGCGTCGGGTTCGACGGGCCGGCTGATCAGATAATGCTTGAACACACCGCCCGTTCACGCGAAGGTTTTGCGGGCGGAGCTTTGCTCGCGGCGGAGTGGATCGTTGGGAAGAAAGGGTTTTACGAATTCACGGAAGTGATCGATGAGATATGTCAGAACCGCGTTCAATAGCCGGTCGGTTCTGGCAGTGCTGACAGGAACCCGCCCGGCACAGCAGATGGTACTGACCTATTTATGACTATCAAAGTTGACTGGATGCGCGGATGCGCGACGGCGCTGGTCACGCCTTTTAAGAAAGACGGCTCGATCGACGACGACTATTTCCGATCGCTCGTAAAGCGCCAGATAAAGGGCGGCGTCCATTTGCTCGTGCCGTGCGGGACGACCGGTGAGAGCGTGACGATGTCCGACGCCGAGCGGCTGCAAGTCATACGGATGACGGTCGAAGTCGCGAAGGGGACGAAGGCGAAGGTCATCGCCGGCACCGGCAGCAACAACACAGCGGCGACAATCGATTTCACCCGAAAGGCGCGAGAAGCAGGAGCCGACGCGGCGCTCGTCGTCGCACCGTATTACAACAAACCGACGCAGGC
>JBBKXD010000293.1:0-5072 GCA_037969295.1 Pyrinomonadaceae bacterium
GATCTACGATCTCGAATCTAAAATCTATTCAGAAGCCTATTCTCCGAATAGATTCTAGATTCTAGATCATAGATTCTAGATCTAGCGTCGTTTGTATTCAGTAACGTAACTTGGTGGAACGATCGTTTGATCCAGCCGTTCATCAGCGATTGGCGCGGCCGTTTCTAGCTTGAGCGGAAGAACGCCCGCCCAGACATTCATCGCATAATCTTCGTCGTCGTCTTTCGGGTCGCCAGTGCGGATCTTCGCCGAAGCCTCGTCGATCGCGAGCTTCAACACCGTCGTCGCTTGCAGTTCGATGTCATTCGGCCAGCGGACATCAGCCCATCGACCGGGAACGATGTGCTCGGTCAATGCTTCGAGCGCATTATTTTTCTCGTCCGGATCCGAGACGAGTTCGGTAGTTCCGAGAATGACTACCGAACGATAATTTATCGAATGATGAAATGCAGATCGAGCCAGGACAAGTCCGTCGATCAGAGTCACGGTGACGCATACGCTAACGCCCTGCGAAAGATTACGCAGCATCCGGCTCGCAGCCGAGCCGTGAATATATACGTCGTCGCCGACCCGTGCGTAACCCGTCGGTATCACGAAAGGCTGCCCGTCGAGCACAAATCCGACGTGGCATATGAATCCTTCGTCGAGGATCGCATTGATGGTTTGGCGGTCGTAGTGACCGCGGGCCGGGAGACGCTTTACCGTAGTGCGTTTGGTTTGGGTTGTTGATTCCATCACCAGTTTTTTGATTACTTGGCTCGCCGCATGTTTGTAGCCTCGGTATTTAGTCTTCGAACGAGCTCCGCTAGGAGCGTAATGTTGGTAGCATCAGTTCAAAATTAGGCGGCGCGCTCCGTAGGAGCGAAACTTCGGTATCGCTCCTACGGAGCTCCATCAAAAACGTGGGATCATAGCTACCAACATATCGCTCCTAACGGAGCGGGAGCCTCAACTTCATTTCAGAGCGAGCGTAAAATAATGAGCCTCGATGTTCATTCGGTTCCCTAGGTAAAACCGGTGTGCGTCGAATCTCTGAACACCTGACAGCAGTCGCACATGATCGCACGTCTCCGCTCTGGCGAAATCGACGACCCAGTCAAATAATTTTCCACCGTAGCCCTTCGACCGCTCACCGGACTTGGAAACCAGGTCGTCGATCTCCAGGTACTTCCCGCCGTGCAGCCATTCACTTATGCGAATTCCTGCGACAGCTTTAACTTCGCCATCCTTTAGATACGCAAGACGGTAGTCAAACCCTTCCATCTGCCGCCGCACGCGCGGCAGAAACTCTTCGGGGCCAATATGCGACCGCAGCTCCGACATCACGGCATAGCAATCCTGAATCTCGTCGTCGGTTGTCGCAAAGGCGATTGTCATCGGTATTATTTCCCGTCAGTAAAGCCGCTGTTATGAATTGCCACGGTCTTTTAGACGGGTACGCCGCTGTCGCGGCCTTGCATGCAGGATACCTGCGGTCCAGTCATTTTGCATCCATCCAATTGTCACCGGCACCGACTTCGACGACGAGCGGCGCGTCAAGGTCAGCGGCGGCTTCCATCTCGCGTTTGATGATCTCACTCGCGCGGGTCACTTCGTCGGCAGGCGTCTCGAACAAGAGTTCGTCATGCACCTGCATGATCATTTTCGTTTTTAGATTTTCTTTCTTCAGCGCTTCGTGGACGCGGAGCATGGCGATCTTCACGATATCGCTCGCGGTACCTTGTATCGGCATGTTGATCGCCTCGCGCTCGGCCCGCGAACGGACCGTGTAATTACGATCGTTGATCGACGGGAAATATCGGCGCCGGCCGAACATCGACGTCACGTATCCCTGCTTTCGCGCCGTTTCGGGGATCTCGTCCATGTATGTCCGGATGCCCTTGTAGGTTTCGAAATAATCCGCGATAACCTGTTTGGCTTCGGCGCGGCTGAGCCCGACGCGCGTGCTTAGTCCATACGCTTCGACCGCGTACGCAATCGCAAAGTTCACGATCTTCGCAAGCCGGCGTTTTTCTTTTAGCTCCTTGTCGGTTTTGGCGCCAAAAACCAACCGCGCGGTTTTTGCATGTATGTCTTCGCCGGTTTGATACGCCTCGAGCATTACCGGATCGCGCGTGATGTGCGCCAGGATCCGCAATTCGAGCTGAGAATAATCCGCCGAGAGGATCTTGTGTCCTTTCTCAGGAACGAAGGCTTGACGAATTCGCTGACCGAGTTCGGTGCGGATCGGAATATTCTGCAGATTAGGATCTGTCGAGCTTAGACGTCCCGTTGCGGCGACAGTCTGGTTGAGGCAGCCATGAATCCGCCCATCCGGCGAGATCATCTTGGGCAGTGCATCAGCATACGTCGCCTTGAGCTTATCCATCTCACGATAGTCGATGATGAACTGTGCGATCTCGTACGTGTGCGCAAGCTCATCCAACACATCGCGGCTCGTCGAGACCTGACCCGTCGCCGTTTTTCTCCCCGTCGCGATGTTCAGCTCATCGAAAACTTCGCCGACCTGTTTGGGCGAACCGATATTGAATTCGCGACCGGCGAGTTCGTAGATCTGCTTTCGCAGCCGCTCAAGTTCAGTCGACATAAAGTCTGAGAACTCTTTCAGATTATCGCCGTCGACCTTCATGCCGGCCATCTCGATGTCCGCGAGGACCGATTCGATCGGCAGCTCGATCTCTTCATAAACCTTTGTCAGTTCGGCGTCGGCGATCTTCGAGCGGAGAAGCGGCGCGAGTTGCAGGACCCAATCGGCGCGTTCGGCGGTGCGAAACGCAGCTTCAGGAAAGCTCTCCGGAGCATCCGTCGCCGGTTCTGATCCAAGATGTGCCTGCGCGAGAAACTGGACCGAATAGTTCGAACGTGTCGAATCGAGCAAGTACGCGGCGATCATCGGATCATCCGTCACGGCTGTTGGCTCGATGTCGAGCGTCGCCAACACGCCGAAGTTGCGCTTGTGATCGTACGCCGATTTTTCGAGAAAGCCGTTCGACAAAACGTCGCGCAAGGGAGCGAGCGCCGACTCTTTTCCATCCTTGAAATTGTCGATGTCTATATATTGCGCTATGCCCGGCGCCACGGCGATCGCTATCCCCGCCGGAGGGACTTTGTGAAAACAACTCGACTTTTCATCGGCGTTCGAGTCGTCGACTTCAAAACTCCAGTGCTCGGTTTCCCAGAGCTTTCGAACTAGTTTGTCAAGATCTTCACGATTGTCGATCAATGAATATTTCTGCTCTGCGGCGGCTGGTTTGTTTCCGTCGATGGATTCGAACAGCGTCGCAGAATCGGCGAATTCGCGGATCAGCGAGTTGAACTCAAGTTCGCGGAACAGCGCGTATGCAGCTTCACGATCGGGCTCGCGTGCCTTCACCTGGTCAAGGTCAAGTTCGATAGCAACTTCGCAGTGGATCGTCGCGAGCTCGAGCGATTGCCGGATGATCTCCTGATTGTTCTGCAAGCTTTCGCGATAGGTCTTATGTTTGACCTTGTCGGCATTTTCTATCGCGCCCTCGGCCGAACCAAATTCCTGAACCAGCTTCAACGCGCCTTTTTCGCCGATCCCGGGAGCTCCCGGAATGTTGTCGATCGAATCGCCCATCAAGCCGAGTAAGTCGATTATCTTTGCCGGCGGCACGCCGAATTTATTCAGAACCCAGGCTTCGTCACACCACTCGATCGGGGGCACTGCGACCTTGCGTTTGACGCTTTGCGAATTCTGCCGCATCGCGATGATGTTCGGGTCCTTCACCAACTGGCAAAGATCCTTGTCGTTCGACACGATCACCGCCTGCATGTTTTTGTCCGCTATCTTTTTCGCGAGCGTGCCGATGACGTCGTCCGCTTCGTATCTATCCGCCTGCAGAATTGGGATATTGAACGCCTCACAAACTCGAAGAATGTATGGGATCTGATCCGCAAGATCGCTCGGCATGTCCTCGCGATTTGCTTTGTAAGCGGCGAATGACTCGTGCCTGAATGTCTCTTTCTCCGATTCGAATATCGCGGCGATGTAATCCGGCTTCTCATCCTTGAGAAGCTTTCGCAGCATGTTCGTGAAGACGAATACCGCCTGCGTGACCTGTCCCTTGCTATTACGAAGTGGCTCTTGACGCGAGCCCATCGGAGCAAAAAATGCCCGGTAGATGTGCGACATCGAGTCGATCAGAAAAACTCGTTTCATTGGTTAGTTTCTGATGATAGAGAAAGGGCGTAATGGAAACAAGCGGATGGTGAGCCGGCGGACGCAAGAGAGGTTCGGTCTTACCGTTCAGGGCTGTACGTTTTCGCCTAAGCTCTTCTAACCGCAGATGACACAGATGACGCAGATAAGAGTAAGCATTTGATCAGTATTATCTGTGTGATCTGCGTAATCTGCGGTTAATATAGTCGACCGCTAGCTACCGCATTCGGCCCTGCTCCTCGCTGTCGTGTTGTCTTGGCTGCCCGACTGCGCGGTACATCGCCGCTTTTGATCCAACGGAGAATCTTTTCTGTATGTAGCGGGTGTACGGATACCCGAATTTCACGAGGATGTGTCCGGGTCGCGAGAATGCAAAGATGTCATACGACACCTCGTCGGTATCCGGATCGAGTTCGACCATGAATCTCTCCTCGCCGATCTCGGCGTGATCGGTCAACGTGCCGTACGCAAATCCGAATTTATTTGGTTCGTCGATGACGTACACAATGCGGCAAGAGTTCAGCGAATAGAATCCTAAGTGATACGCCAGCGGCGCGACGTTGCGGCCCGCCTCGATCGGTGTATCGGAATAGAAAAGCTCCATGCCCGGCACGTCAAACATTTTCCATTCCCGGATCGCCTGCTTTCCCCGTTCGAAAACGGCTTCTCCTCTACCGAGAGCCGTTCGGTTATGATCGAGGTAATAGCCAGTCGGCGGAGAGCCGCGGGTCGCTCCGACCTCCGGATATGAAAAGGAATCGGCTTTCCGCGTGCTCAGAAATTCGTCGATACGGGCATCGGTTGGGCGGGTTAACAGAAACATATTAATAGGATTGAATTTATGGAAATCGGCTTTCGGATTCAAGTTTGACAACGAAATTACCAGTCT
>JBBKXD010000294.1:0-33337 GCA_037969295.1 Pyrinomonadaceae bacterium
GCACCTGGTTTGTACTCCGTTCCACGTCCGGACTCCTGATCCAGCCCTTCGGTATCTCAACCGATGTGCCCATACCCGCTAAGTACATTCCATAATCACACGCGGAACGGCGGCCGGTATATGACCGCCGTTCCCATTTTTCACTAGTCAAAAGGCTGTCTGAGAAGATGGCCTTTTTTATTTCGAGGTCAATCGGGCTCAGACGACTCGTGATCCGAATCCCAGCCTGTTTTTCGATACCCACTGTTTTTTGTTGGACTTTCGCCCCCGACTTGTCGTCAAATTAACAGCTAATACTTTTTCGGGGAATTACCTTTATGACAAAAAGATCGAGCCGGTCTCAGGCCGCCAAACTGCTCGCTATCATCGCGCTCAGCATAGTAGCGGTCGTCGGGCTGACGAATACATCGCGGAAAGGCCTCAACGTGTCGGCGTCGGCCAGTGGTCCCTCGCCATCGCACACCGATGCTCCGGACGAAGCAAATTGCACGTCCTGCCACTCGGATTTCCCGGTCAACAGTGGCATCGGAAATGTTCTTATCACCGGCATTCCGGCCAACTATTTGCCCAATCAACAGATTCTCGTTACCGTGCGCGTCAACCAGGCGGATGCCGTCGTGTACGGGTTCCAGATGACCGCCGTCGATTCGCGGGGACAAAAGGTGGGCACCTATACCTTGCCACCACAGTCGCCTCCAAAGATGCAGCTTGTCGAGGGGCTCGTGAATGGAATTCAGCGGACGTATATCGAGCACACGGTGGAGGGGATCATTCCTGGGCAGTTCGGCTTTAATACGTGGACCTTTACCTGGACAGCCCCGAATGTACGCGTCGGCAAGGTTGGATTTTATGCGGCGGGTAATGCGGCAAACAGTGACGGCAGCACTAGCGGCGATTACATATACACGAAATCTGCGGCGACCCTTTCGGGCAGCGCGATCTCGAATTTTGATTCCGACGGCCTCAGCGACATTGCGCTCTATCGCCCTTCAAGTGGCGTCTGGTACTCGCTTAATACGACCGGCGGCGGTTTTCAGGCGGTTCAGTTCGGCATCACCGAAGACAAGATCGTACCCGGCGATTACGACCGCGACGGAAAAACGGATCGTGCGGTGTGGCGCCCGTCCACCGGTGTTTGGTACATACAAAATAGCGGCGGAGGCTTTACGATCTCACAATTTGGCTCAACTGGTGACATCCCCGTTCCGGGCGATTATGACGGCGACCTGAAGACCGATCTCGCGGTTTGGCGGCCATCGACCGGAGTCTGGTACATTGCCCGGAGTTCGAACGGAACTTACGATATTCGCCAGTTCGGTGTCTCGTCAGATAAAGTTGCCCAGGCGGACTTCGATGCCGATGGTAAGACCGACCTCGCCGTTTGGCGGCCCTCGACCGGCGTCTGGTATATCTGGCGCACGACCGATTCCGGTTTCTCTATACTCGGGTTCGGTCTTAACGGCGATGTCCCGGTACAGGGAGATTATGATGGCGACGGAAAAGCGGACATAGCGGTATTCAGGCCGTCGGACAGTGTCTGGTACCTGAACCGCTCAACCCTCGGGTTCTCGGCGCGTCAATTCGGTATTTCGACGGACAGACCGGCACCGGCGGACTTTGACGGCGACGGCAAAACCGATATTACAGTTTTCCGCGACGGCGTCTGGTACATACTCCGGAGCACGGACGGCGGCGCGACGATCGCTAGCTTTGGATTGGCCGGTGACGTTCCTGTCCCGGCGGGCTATATCTCGCAATAAGGAATCCCTTAGCTAAAAAATACCCGTCAGAGACTGGTTAGGTCTCTGACGGGTTTTTACTGTAAAGGAGGGAACGTTAACGCCGTTGGGCTCTGAGCCTCGCTACGGTTTCTGGGGGGCCGTTGCCGGACCTGGTACCGATATGACGGTCTGTCCAGGGTTCGTCGACGGACGATTCGAATCCGCGGGTTCCGATTCCGAGTTGGAAGTCGGATTGCCGAGCGGAACCGGCTGAATGATAGTTGCCGACGCTTTAACTCCGGAAGAACCTGTGGTCGTTCCGAAATCCGGACGGGAGATCCTTGGGGTGATAAAGAACAGTATCTCGTTGGTATTCCGTTCGACGCCCTTTCGTTTGAACAAGTAGCCGAGGATGGGGATTTTCGAGAGACCCGGGGTTCGATCCTGGCTCTCACGCTCGTCATCAAACAGAACTCCGCCAACAACGGTCGTTCCGCCGTCGGGAACGGTAACCTGCGTTTCCATGATCTGTGTGTTGATGGTTGGGTTCGCACCCGAAACCGATGCTGCCGCTGAGGCGTTCTCGGCGAGGACATCCAGTACGATCGTGCCAACGTCGGTTATCTGCGGAGTGATCTCCAGTTTCAGAGGTACGTCAATGTATGTCGTGGTCACGATCGGGTCTCCGCCACCCTGGCCCGGCTGGATGGTTGAGATGGGGATCTGAGTTTTGCTCTCGATCTTCGCCTTCCGGTTATTCAGGGTCGTCACACGCGGTGTCGCGATGATCTTCGCCTGTCCTTTCTTTTCACCCGCTGTGATCAGCATGTTGATCTGAGCGGTTCCGAACAAACCGGTCGTCAGACCGATAACCGTATTAGGAATGCTCGAGGCCAAGCTGCCGTTCGGACCCTGTGTAGGCAAGCTGGCCGGGAACGGTTGTGCCGACGGAGCTCCGTCAAGCGTGCCGCCCTGTGCTCCGCTGCCGCGTGGGCCGAAGACCATACCGCTGATCTGGACGCCGATATCGCGGCTGAAGTTGCGTGTCGCAACGACGATGCGGGCCTCGATCTCAACCTGCGGCTCGGGCTGATCCAATATCGCAACCAACTGACGGATCGCGTCGATGTTCTGTCGAACGTCCGTGATGATGAGCGAGTTGCTGCGTCCATCAACCTCGATCGATCCGCGACGCGAAAGGCGTCGTTTGATGATCGGAAGAAGCCCTTCACCACCACTGGCATTGGACGATGACGAGGATCCGCCGCCACTGCTGCCACCCTGGCCACCAGCGGTAGAAGTGCCGCTGGTCGAACTGCCGCGACCAATCGTGCCGGCTGCACGTGCGTAGTTCAAGCGAATAAATTCTGTATATAGCGGAGAGCCGTCCAGCTGATTGTCCATCTGGGCGCGATATAACTCGCCTTCGGTCGCAAGCGCCTTGGCGTCAGCTACTCTGAGGATCGTTCCGTTAACTTGAACGCCGAGTTCCTGCGAACGTAGGATCGAGTCAAGGGCGATATTCCAGGGTACCTCGCTTACGTTTACGGTGACCGGCACGGACTTGACCGACCTGTCGATCACAAAATTCACACCGTACTGCTCGGTAATGTAGTTAAGAATGTCCCGAATATCGGCATTAACGACGTTCAGGTTGATTGGCTCGCCCCGAAAACCAGCGTCGCCGTACATGGCACCTTGACGCTGCGGTTCGACCTTCTGCGCGGCAGCCGCAACTGTAAGCAAACCGGTGATAAGTAATGCGATCAGTGTTTTCTGGGCATGACCGCTAATGATTTGAAGAGAATTCATGTTTCCTCCGTTACAGATTGAGTCCATTTCTTCGGATCAAGAGATGGCCTTGTTAGGGTGTGTTGCAATATTGGGAAGCTTGGTGGGAACCGGTCAGGACGAAAGCTATTTGCTCTTGGCGACCTTGACCGATTTCTTGGAATCTTTCTTAGACCTTTCCTTGTCAGAATCCGACGGGACCTGTCGATTCATTTCTTCCAGCGGGGACACGATAGGTGTCGGTTTCTTTACGACCGGGACTTCGGCAGATTCCGAAGCCGAAGCGTTCGAGGGTTCCGCAGATGCTCGATTGTCAGACTCTACGGGAGCCGTTCCCTGAATCTGTTCGCGATCGGTATATTTTCGGAGCGGCTTGTTTTCGACGGACGAAACAAACTTACCGTTACTCATCTTAACGACACGCCGAAACACGAGCCGGTTTTCTTCCACGGCAACGAGCTGTCCGTCAAAGAACTTTTCTCCCGGATAGATCGTGTACGAAAGCTTAAGCGGAACCGCCTCGACCATCGCAGCGTAACCACGCGGCGTCCGGAAAATTCCAGTGACCGCCATTTCGTTCAGCGTCAACACCGATGTCACTTTGGGAACCGGCATGCCGCTCGCCGCAGCGGTTTCGCGAAGGCGTTTGTAATACTCAACTCGCTGTTCGATCCTGGGTGGGCCAAGATCCGCCGGCGGGCCGTTCTTCTTCGGATCCTTAGTGGTACCCGAACCAGCGTCACGCTTGCGGGCCCAACCCGGTTTCGAGAACGGGTCACGGCTTTGCGCGTCTAGTTCGTTAAGGCTTCCACTGATGAGGATAAATCCGACCAGGGCGAGACCCAGACCCAGGAAGCGTACAATCTTTTCTTTGTTAGTCATGGCTTTTCTCTCTCGTGACATGTGCGATCGTAGTGTTGCGTGCTCTACTTGGCCGCAGGTGCGGGCGCGGTGGCTGGCTTGGCTGGAGCGGCGCCAGGTTTTTTGGGAGCTCCCGGTTTTCCGGGTGCTGCTGGTTTGTTCATTGTTTCCGGATCGGCATAGTAAGCCGTCAGCAGGAACTGAGCGTGAAGCGTCTTCTCCGCCGTCTGCTTTTCCAACTGATTTATCTTGAAATCGCTTACCGACACGATTCGCGGCAGCTTGGCCATTTTGTCAAAGAATGCACGGAGGTTATTGAAGTTGCTGTCAACCTCGATCTCGACGGGTTTGGCCATTATCACGTCTTGCTGGGTATCGTCACGGGGACTGAACCGCATTACGATCATCCGTGAATCCCGTGCGTTATCCTGGAGACCCTGAAGGACATTCGTGATCTCGCGTTGCTCGGGAAGCAGCACTTTCAGCTCCTCATATTCAACTGCCTTGCTCGCGTAGAGAGCGCGAAATTCGTTGATACGCTGCGTGGCGACGCGGGCCGCCTCATTCTTTGCCTGAAGGGCCGCTACTTCCTCGTTCTTAACGCGGACTTCTTCTCGCGTCACACTGGTCACGAAATACCAGACCGAAAAGTAGAGGAGGGAGGCGATACCAACCAGGAGAACAAGCTGGTAGTGCCATTGCAGATTTTTGATTTTCTCTAACATTGTTGTGTCCTTCTTTATTCTTGGATCAATTTCTTCTGATGACGACTAGTTCTTCGCAACCTGAGTCGGAGCGGCAGGCGTTGCGGGGCCTCCGGCCGAAGCAGTGGCGGGGACTGCTTGATTGACCGAGCTCGCCTTTGACGGCGTGTACGCCATTTTGATCGTGAAGTTTACGACGTTTACTTTCGCCGCTTCTTTGCCACCGACCGGCGAGACAGCCATTTGGTTCTGAACTTCCTCACGCTTGGTTTCGATACTCATATTCGAGAACAAGCCGTTGGAAAACTCGAGGCTTCGTCCGAACTGCGTGACTTGCGATTCGTCAGGCGAGTTACCTTTGATCTCCAGCTGTTCGCCCTTTTGCTCGATGTTCTGAAGATAGATCCCGGGAACCATCGCGATACGCTCGCGCATCGCTTCAAGTACCGCAACCGGGCCTTTCTGTTCGTCGCGGAGCTTTTTGATAGCTGCGATGCGCATGTCGATCGCGGCGATCTTTTCCTCGAGCTCTTTCTGCTCCTTTATAACTGCTTCAAGCTCCTTCTCGATCTGCTTCTGCTCTTCGAACCGGCGTTCAGCATCAACTTTCGCCATTTCGGTGCTGATCACATCCCATCCGATCACGGCCGCTAGAAGAAAGCCGACGGTTAACGTCAGGAGGAGGAGACGGGACGCGGGGCTTCCGACCTTCCGATCGACGGCCATTGCCGTGCTTCCCTGTCGTTCTGTTACCGAATTCAGTAGATTGATCTTGATCATGGTAGTTAAACTCCCCTTACCGCCAAACCGACGGCAACCGCCATCTCCGGCATAATTTCATGAATGTACTCAGCATCGAACTTGCGTGAATCGACCCTGATATTGCGGAACGGATTAAGAACTTCGACGGGCAATTCGAGACGACGCGAAAGCTCCTGCGCGAGACCGCTGAGTTTGGATCCGCCGCCCGAGATAAGGATCTTTTGTACGACCGTTTGATTGTCCTCGGTCGTCGCACGGTAGAAATCGAACGTCTTTTGGATCTCCATCGCGACGATCTCCGTGACGTTGTTCATCAACGGCTCGATAGATTTCTCTTCGACACCTTCGACGGCGTGGCTCACGCCCCGCTTGACCGCTTCTGCCTGCTGAAAGCTCAGCCCCAGACTTCTTTGCAGTACATCTGTGAACTGGCTGCCGCCGACGGTGATGTCGCGTGTGAAGAGTGAGCGATTTCCCTTGACGATGTTCACGTTCATTGTCGATGCGCCGATATTCAACAGAGTAACGACGTCCGAATCGACGGGCTGATAATTTACTTCGTAGCAGTTCTGAAGCGCGAATGTGTCGACATCGATCGCGACCGCCCGCTTTCCGGCAAGCTGGATAGCCTGGCGAATACTGTCGATGCGTTCACGCTTACATGCTGCGATAAGAACTTGTGTGGAGTCCGCGGTGTTTTCCGTGATCTGGTAATCGAGACTCACGTCGGCCAGGTCGTAAGGAATATGCTCTTCGGCGTGCCAGTCGATGGATTCTTCAAGCTCTTCGCGGCTCATCGGCGGCAGGACAATGTTCTTGATGATCACCGAGTGTCCGCTCACGCCTGTGACAACATGGTCGGCGTTGACTTGATGGTTGCTGCACACGCTCTGGATACAATCCGCAACGACGTTCAGCTCCATGATCTGACCGTCGATTATTGAATCGTCCGGTAAGTTCTCGAAACCCAGACTCACAAGATTGAGGTTGTTTTCTTTGCCGTCGAGCTCGACCATCTTGATCGAACTGGACCCTATATCCAGACCGGCAACACTTTGCTTTTTACCGAACAGCATTGTTTTCTTGCTCCTTATTAGCTTTCACTGGCGTTTTTTTTAGCAGTTTTCTGAGAATTGGAATGAAAAGCGGTGCCGGCCCAATCGAGGTAAGAAGTTTTTGCCACCTTCTTGAATTTGCGCTATCGACAGGATTTTACTGACAGGACAACTGAGTGTAGTGGCTAAACACCGCCTTCATTCCAGATTTTCGCGTGACTTTTACAAGCAGCGGGTTGAATTGTATTTCAGAAAACTGTTTCGCATCGGGTGGCGAAGGGAGACGGTTTTTGATTACCGTCACTAAAATAAATTACAGGAACGTTGATACGCTGTCAACAGTTTTTTACAACGTTAAACGCAAACTGATTTGAATGTGGTCAAAATGACAGGTAGGGTCCTTCAAGTTGATTGCCGCAATGCAACCAAAAGCACGTCATATGTTCTGCAGCTCAAGCTTGGCCACAGATTCAAGATGTACTTCGTCCGGCCCATCCGCGAGGCGTAGCGAGCGGGCGTAGATCCAAAACTGGGCGAGCGGAAAGTCCTGCGATACGCCTCCGCCACCGTGAACTTGAATAGCTCGGTCGATGACTTTTAGGGCCATCCGCGGAACTGCTGCTTTGATCATGGCGATCTCTTTTCTGGCCGCTTTGTTCCCGGCGGTATCCATCATCCATGCTGTCTTGAGAACCAGGAGTCGGGCCTGATCGATCGCGAGCCTCGCGTCGGCGATCCATTGCCGCACTACGCCTTGATCCGAGACTGACTTACCGAACGCCACGCGCGATTTGGCTCGAGCGCACATGAGTTCAAGAGAACGCTCGGCCACGCCGATAAGACGCATGCAGTGATGAACACGGCCCGGCCCAAGACGGCCCTGCGCGATCTCGAATCCGCGGCCCTCGCCAAGCAACAGATTATCTTTCGGTACGCGTACGTCGGCGAATGTGATCTCGGCATGACCGTTCGGCGCATCGTCATAACCGAACACGTTCAGAATGCGCTCGACCTTGACGCCCTTAGTGTCCATCGGAATGAGGATCATCGACTGCTGCAGATGTTTCGGCGCCGCCTCATCCGTCTTTCCCATAAAGATCGCAAGCTCACAGCGCGCGTCGCTGGCTCCAGTCGACCACCACTTGCGGCCGTTGACGATATATTCATCCCCATCGGCTTTGATCGATGAGCGAATGTTTGTCGCATCCGACGAGGCAACATCCGGTTCGGTCATCGCAAAACACGAGCGGATCTCGCCGTCCAACAGAGGCTTGAGCCAGCGCTCCTTTTGATCCGACGTGCCGTAGAGATGCAGCACTTCCATATTTCCGGTATCGGGTGCGGAACAGTTGAAAACCTCGGATGCCCATGTCACACGCCCCATCATCTCGGCGAGCGGTGCGTAATCGAGATTCGTCAGTCCGGATAGGTCCGGCAAGAACAGATTCCACAGCATGGCGGCCTTAGCCTTTAGCTTGAGTTCTGCGATCAACTTGGACGGACGCCAGCGATCGCCCGAGTTTATCTCGTCGGTATATGCCTGCTCGTTCGGGTAAATATTCTCCCGCATGAATTCTTCGAGGTGCTTGAGCGTTTCGTTGCACTTATCGGAGTATTCGAAATTCATTTTTGGTGTGCAAAAATAGCGAAAAGGAAACAAGCAGCATATCCGTACTGCCCACTTTCAATCTGGACCATCGGGCGACTGTCGCGTTTGAACGCGTCAAGATTAGCATAGTTGCCATCCCATCGACCTAACGAAAGATTTTCCTAAACCCGCTGTTCAGCAAAAGTATTCTGTCATCGCGTTCATAGCTGTAATTAAATGTTATCATCGATACCAATTCCCGACCGCCCCGCTTAGTTCGACAAGTCCGAATGGAGAATCAAATGAAGACTAGATCAACTTTTTGCTACCCGTGTGCCCATTTTCTTCTTGTGACAATTTCCGCGATGTTTCTTCTTGCGGGGGTCGCGTCGGCCCAGACAGAGACGACGAAAGAGATCACTATCTCCGGCGAGACCGGGCTGAAGTGGGTGAACACCGGCATCACCGTCGCTACAGGCGATACCGTGCGTCTGGATGCGAAGGGTGAGGTTGACGTCGGCGGCTCATACGGGGCTCACGGCCCGGAAGGAACGACCAACTTCTCAGAACAGCCTCCCGGATATTATCCGCTCGAAACCAGGATGCGTTATGGCCTGGCGGCACGGATCACCGTCGGCAGCGGACGAAACGTCCAGCCGACGCAATCATGGGTCTATGGCGAAGCCAAAGAGGTCAAGGTAAAGCGTAGTGGAATTTTATGGCTCACAGTAAACGACGACGCTCCTGAGGGAAATGTCGGAGAGTTTGCAGTGAAGATCACAATAATAAAGCCGGCCCCAAAACCAAAAACGAGGCGCTAGCCTCTTCGCTGAAATCGAATCGTTTTGTTGGATAGTTCAATCTAGATAAGGAGCGCAATGAACTCACTAAGGAAGATACTGATCCTCGCGCCGGTAATGATATTCCTCTCCGTCGCCGCCCAGGCGCAGACAAACGGCGAGACTCCGATCGAGCTAAAAGTGAACGGCGTCGGGCTGGGGTCTAGCCGTGCAGTCGTCGTCACCCAGTTGGGAAAGCCTGTCCGGTTAAAGCAGGCTCCAGCGTTTTTCAGCGAATGCAGCGGATCGAAGGAAACAAATCTGACGCTGAATTATCCCGGCCTGCTCATCGAGTTGGTTGGCGACGGCCGGGGACGAAATTTCAACGTGGTATCGATCGCTGTGTCCTCCGCCAAATGGTCCGTCGCTCCGCAGATAGCGATCGGTGCGAATACCAATTCGATCCTTTCAAGATTCGGCAGACCGCTGCGAACAGAAAATGAATCGGGAGCGAAGCTGATGATCTACTTTCACACCGGCGACGGAGGCGCGCGCTTTAATGTGCGGTCAAACAAGCTTGTCAAGATCGAGTGGGGTCTTGACCGTTGTTGACGATCCGCCGAATGCAGTCGCAGTGAGCATTTCAAACCGATTTCCAAAGCTCAAATGTTTATGGTTTGAGAGAAGAAAAATGAAACAAGAAACGTGATAGTACGCCACTAAAACCCGTAGCAAGACCATGACAAAAGTATTAATCTCGCTGGCTATCGTCACCCTACTTACTGGATCGGTCTTTTGCCAGACAATGCCGGCGCGACTTCGGATGTTTCTCAGCCGAAATTATCCAGGCTGGACAATTACTGAATCGTTTCAGGTGGGCCAACCTCGCCGTCCCGCACTGGTCGACGGCGACTTTAACGGAGATGGCCGGCGTGACTATGCTGTCTTGATCACGAAGGGCGAGCGTATCTACGCTATCGCCCTTTTCGAAACAGGCGGCAGCTATCAAGCATTCAACCTGCTCGGTCAGACCCGTGAAGATCGATGGATCGCCGGTATCGACGTCGCGGAACGGAACGGTGAGGTCTTCCAGAGCGAAGATCCGAGCAACCCAGGAAAACCGATCCGGTTGAAAACTGAGGCGATCTCGCTTAACGATGGCGAAGGAATGTCGCAGGTTTTTTACTGGAGCGGTGGCCGGTTTCGGACCGGGTACATTCGCTAGCGACGAAAAGCACTATATAGTTACCTGGCATCATCCATAGGAGTCCAAAATGAAACGTAATATTCGCTACTGCTCCCTTATTGCGACGTATTTTTGCGCGATCGCCGCGCTGTCGTTTAGTGCTCTTAAAGCGTCAGGCCAGTCCATTGACCCGGAACATCCGACGGCGGTCATGGCTTATCCAATAACCGGAACTCTCGGTTCGGGCACCTTTTACTATTCGGTGCCTGCGAATGCGGGAATTGGAAAGATCTATCTCGAATTTCATCCGCCCGCCGGCGGAGGCAGTGCGTCCGTCTCACTTAGCGGCCCTGATTGTTGTTCGGCCGACGCTTATGTTGGAGCGGATTCTGGAAGCTCGGCTGTTGTCACTCAACGAGCGGACTTTGATATTCCAAGCCGGCAGACTTTGCTTGTGACCCTCACTATCGCCGTAGCACCAAGTAGCACAGTGCGATTCATTCTAAATCTCGCGGGGACGATCGGGACCGGCGGGAGTGCGGGAGGTGGGGGAACCGTACCGGGTGCTTCACGCTGCACCGACCTCGCCATGCTTGAAGGGTTTACTCTTTCAGTGTCAGGAACGACACGGACAATAAGCGGAACGATCTTGAATTTATCCGACACCGATTTTCGATCGCCGGCGGGTCGACAGTGGATCGAGGTCGTAGACATCGCAAAATTAAGAGATCGAGGACCGGTTGTACAACGAATTCCATTTACCGATGTCACCGCTCGTGGCTCGCTGCCGATTTCGGCGACGCACACTACGAGTTCTCTTCTGGCTCCCAAATACAAACTTCGAATTGTCTATTCCCCGGACAACGCCACCGATACCATAATGACGAATGACGATTGCAATCTCAGGAACAACGAGACTTTAAGATATCCCGTCGTGAGGCGAGTTTGAAGTGCAATGCTAAGACGCAAGATCTAAAGTTTGCGGGTCCGCGTATGGAGGAATGCTCATGACGATCAAAACCGTTTGCCAGATTGTGTTCTTTACGTTCCTGGCCCTTTCTCTTTGCCTTGCGGTGGGAGCCCAGTCGCCTAACGCCGCCGGGAAAGCTGGATCTGGCCTCGGTGACAAGCCTGTCGAAATAACGATCTCCGGGGAAACCGGTCTCAAGTGGGTTAATACCGGGATAGCGGTCGTCGCGGGCGACACGGTCCGGCTCGATGCCACCGGCGAAATCGATGTCGGCGGAACCTGGGGCGTCCACGGTCCTGAAGGTACGACGAATTTTGCGGAGCAGCCGCCGGGGTATTATCCTGTCGAAAGCCGTCTAAGGTATGGACTGGCGGCACGGATAACTTTCGGAAGCGGCCGACGGTTTCAGGCAACGCAGACCTGGATCTATGGCTTGAACAAAGAAATAGTCGTTAAGCGAAATGGGATCCTATGGCTGACCGTAAATGACGACGCCCCGGATGGTAACGTCGGCGAATTTAAGGTTGCGATCACTATCATAAAAAAGAAAAAGTGACGACGGCGTCATGCCTAATAGTTCAACAAACCAGATGCTAAACTGTCTCGCATGAGCAGCGAGCCGACACGCGTCCGAGAGGGTGAGGAGATCGACGAGAGATCGCTTTTGGACTTCATCCGGTCGCGTCTACCGGACCGTAATTCCGGTATTCAAGTTTCGCAGTTTCCGGCCGGGTCCTCGAACCTGACTTACCTCATCAAGACCGATGCGGACGAATTCGTCCTTCGACGTCCACCGTTCGGTAATACCGTAAAGACGGCGCACGACATGCGACGCGAGTTCGATGTCCTGACCAAACTCTCTGCAGTTTACGAACCCGCCCCAACGCCCCTACTGTTCTGTGACGACGAATCGGTCATCGGCTCTGAATTCTATCTGATGGAGCGACGACGTGGTGAGATCATCCGCGGACGTTCTCCTGATGAGCTGGCCAATTCGCCGGACCTGCAGCGACGACTATGCGAAAGCTTCATGCGGAATCTCGCGGACCTACATTCACTTGATTACAAAGCTGCGGGGCTCGGGGATCTCGGCCATCCTGACGGCTATTGCCGACGCCAGATCGAGGGCTGGTCGAAACGATACTTCGCCGCGAAGACCGACGAATGGCCGGAACTCGAAACTGCGATTGAGTGGCTAAACGAAAACATTCCATCCGAATCGGGTGCGTCGCTAGTGCACAACGATTACAAATTCGACAACATCATGCTCGATCCTAACGATCTGACGCGGATCACGGCCGTCCTTGATTGGGAAATGGTGACGGTAGGCGATCCGCTGATGGATCTCGGCACAACGCTCGGCTACTGGATGTCGCCGGACGCCGGCGAAGAGATGCTCGCCATGCCGTTCAATCCGCGAGTGTTGATGGAGAATATTTCCCGCCGCGAGTTGGTTGAAATCTACGAGGTTGCCACCGGTCGTGACGCATCGAATATTTTGTTCTATTACGTCTTCGGGACGTTCAAAATCGCTGTCATCGCCCAGCAGATCTACACAAGATTCGTAAAGGGATTTACACGGGATCCGCGTTTCTCGACCTTTGACCGCTTTGTCGCGGCGTTGGGAAAAATTGCCGCCCGATCGATCCAGCGGGGGTCGATTTGAAAACTGTTTCGGCAACGTTGCGGCTGTGGTAGACTACGTGTCACGAAGCGAGCAAAACCCCTTTTTTTTGCATGACCTTTTTCTCGCCGGGCTGTATTTGGTAACCCCAGGAAAGCATTTTCCGAGCTTCAACTCTGATTTCAAACTCTCAGGAGGATCCGACAAATGAAAGACTCTTCAACCGTCACGTCGAGGACGATCGCCGTTCTTGTGATTGCGACTATGCTGATCGCGGGTGCCGCGGTTCTGCCCGGATTGTTTGGCTCGAAGGCCGGGAATCGTGCCGCCGCCGCGGAAAACTCCACCGCCGAGCTTCGCGGGCTTCCGAATTTTGATATCAGGCTTCAGAAAGACGCGGAATCTTCCGACGCTTTGGTTAACTTCCGAGGCCGGCTCGGTCGTGATGCGTCGTCTGTCGCCGCCATCCGTGAAGACATCGTCCGGGGTGAGGAAGCTCTGCGTGCGAAGATCTCGGATGTCGTTGTCGAATACAGCGATCGCCTCGGCGCGGTCGAAGTTATCTCGCCAAACGTGTGGAAAGACGATTCGCCCCAATTGTCTCTACCTAATCGCGGATCGCGGCCCGAGATACTAAGATCATTCCTCGCAGAGAATGCATCCCTTGTTGGAGTTGATCGCGACCAGACGAATGCGCTCCGCGTCACGGCCGATTATACAAACCCGGACGGCAATCTTTCATTCACGCATCTCGAACAACAGATCAACGGCGTGCCGGTATTTGCGGGTGAGGTAAAGGCCGGCTTCGACCGGAGCGGCAGCATCGTTCGCATCATCAACAATGTTGCTCCCGGCCTTGATTACGAAGCCGTCGCCAAGGACTTCGGCGATCCGTCAGCCGCCGTAAGAGCGGCAGCCGATCATATCGATCACGATCTGACGACCGGTGATTTAACACTGAATGCAAAGGCCTCCTCAGATCTGAAAGCAGTATTCGGGAATAGCGAATGGGCAACAACTGCCGAGCGGATGTACTTCCCGACCGAGCCCGGCGTCGCCGTTCCCGCGTGGCGCGTTCTGATCTGGCAGCCGGTCGATACGTATTACGTCATCGTCGATGCCACCAGCGGCACGATGCTTTGGCGAAAGAACATCACCGAAGACCAGACCCAGGCGGCCACATACAACGTCTACCGGAACTCGAATTCTTATCTTGACGTTGCGGACAGCCCGGCGCCGTTCACGCCCGGGCCGACAAGCCCGAACGGCGCTCAGGCGTCCGTTATCGCGCGCGAAAATCTTACGCTTATCGGAAACGAAGGAGATAATTCGTTCAACAATCTCGGCTGGATCGACGACGGACAAAACCAGCCGGACGGCAACTTTAACGAAGCGGGCATCGACCGGGACGGGATCAATGGCGTCGACCCGGACCTGATATTCGGCAGCCCGAACCGAGTTTTCTCATCGACCTGGAATCCACCGCCCGGAAATCCGTCCCCTGGCGACAACCCGCTAACAACCCAGGCACAGCGGGGAGCGGTGATCCAGATGTTTTACGTGATGAACCGTTATCACGACGAGCTCTATAAACGAGGCTTCACCGAAGCCGCCCGCAATTTCCAACACAACAACTTCGGTCGCGGCGGCCTGGGTAACGACCGCGTCTCGTCCGAAGGCCAGGACTCCGGCGGCACCAACAACGCCAATTTCGCGACGCCCGCCGACGGGTCGCGGCCGAGAATGCAGATGTTTCTCTGGACTGGTCCGACGCCCGATTACGACGGAACTGCGGATGCGGACATCATCATCCACGAGGTAACGCACGGCCTGTCGAACCGCCTGCACGGAAATTCATCCGGCCTTTCGACGAATATGTCGCGCGGGATGGGTGAGGGATGGGGCGATTGGTACGGCCACACGATGCTTGCCGAGCCGACCGATCCGATAAACGGGATCTACACGACCGGCGGGTACGCTACGTACCTCGCCGCCGCCGGCTTCACGTCAAATTACTATCACGGTATCCGCCGATTTCCAAAAGCCGTGATCGCATTCACAGGCCCGAATGGAAAGCCGCATAACGCGCTCACGTTTCGCTATCTGAACTCCGATTGCAACACGCTTATCGGTACAACGACTACGAATCCGAACAGCGCGTATCCGCGCGGGCCGTTTGGTGTTTCCCAGTGCGATGCCGTGCACAACGCAGGCGAAATATGGAGCAGCGCACTTTGGGAAGTTCGAGCGCTGATGATCTCTCGGTTAGGATTCACTGCCGGCACCGAACGCGTCCTTCAGGTCGTTACCGACGGAATGAAACTCGCACCGACCGGCCCGACATTTCTTCAGGAGCGCGATGCGATCATTTCAGCGGCGCTGTCGTTTTCAACCGCCGATGCGGACGATGTGCGTGAGGGCTTTCGTCGCCGGGGTATGGGATTTAATGCGAGCATCCAGTCGACATCGCCCGCCGCGGTGACGGAGAATTTCGATCCGTGGCCAGGTGGCCCGCCGCCGACACCGACTCCTACGCCGACGCCGACTCCAACACCTGCTCCAGTTGCTACCGTAAGCGGGTTCGTCACCAAGGCGCCGAATGGCAAGGCCCTCGGTGGAGCTACTGTCACTCTGTTCCGGCTCCCGTCGGGACCGACCGTCACCACCACCACTGCGGGCAATGGCAGTTACTCATTCTCCAACGTTGCGATCGGGTTCACTTACAGGGTCACCCCGTCGGCAAATCGCTACACATTCTCACCGCCATTCTCCGACATTGTTGTCAACGGTTCCGTCAGCGGCGTGAATTTTGTGGGGAGTCGCTGATCGTTTTGATCCAAACTAATTGGCCGGGCGATTCTATGATCGCCCGGCCGATTCTTTTACTGCGGCGTCGAGTGTAGCGAGCATGGGAGTGCCGGATGCGACGCGTCTGATCATCCGTCGTCGATTAAATTTTCCGCAGCGAGCAACTCGCGTGGCTGGCTTCTAATTTTCCATCGTGGCTCTCGTCGCGAATCACCTGATTTAACTCCCTCCGGTCCGATCCTTCCAACTCTGGGGCGGACCGCCGGCGTCGACGCGTTTCATTGTGATCGCACCAGGTGAAGGACATACGAGCGCACAGAGGTTGCAGCCGACGCATTCTTCATCAATGACGTACGGATATCGTTTTCCGTCGACTTCGTGAAACTGAAAACTCTGGTGTGCTCCGTCTTCGCAAGCGATGTAGCAGAGATTGCAGCGGATGCAATGCTCGTTATTCACCTGCGCCTTTACGTCGTAGTTGAGATCGAGATTTCCCCAATCGGTCATACGCTCGACCGATTTGCCGATGATGTCATTCACCGACGCGAAGCCCTTATCGTCGAGATAATTATTCAGCCCGTCGATCATGTCCTCGACTATGCGATAGCCGTAGTGCATTACAGCGGTGCAGACCTGAACATTACCGGCGCCCAAGAGTAAAAACTCGACCGCGTCGCGCCACGTGTTGATGCCGCCGATGCCCGAGATCGGAATATTGAATTCTGCGTCGCGGGCGAGCTCCGAAACCATATTGAGCGCTATCGGCTTTACGGCCGGACCGCAGTATCCGCCGTGTGCCGCCATTCCGTTGACATTCGGATACGGGATCATCGTGTCAATATCGACACCGATCACCGAGTTGATCGTATTTATCAACGAGACCGCGTCGGCTCCACCCTTCTGCGCCGCATGACCCGGCGGAACAATGTGCGTGACGTTCGGCGTGAGCTTGACGATCACCGGCAGCGTCGAAACTTCTTTAACCCACTCGGTGACCATGCACGTGTACTCGGGCACCTGGCCCATGGCAGCTCCCATTCCACGCTCGCTCATCCCATGCGGGCAGCCGAAGTTAAGCTCGAATCCGTCGGCTCCCGTATCTTGAGATTTCTTAACGATCTCGTGCCAGGCTTCGCGTTTCGATTCGACCATCAACGAGACGATGACGGCATGATCTGGATATTTCTTTTTGCACGCGGCGATCTCTTTCAGATTTACATCGAGCGGCCGGTCGGTGATGAGCTCAATGTTGTTCAAGCCGATCATCCGCAACGCGCCTTGATCGAGCGACGCTAATCTCGATGAGACATTTGTGATCGGCTCGCCGAGAGTTTTCCACACCGCGCCGCCCCAACCAGCGTCGAATGCACGCTCGACCATCGAACCCATGTTCGTCGGAGGCGCCGACGCGAGCCAAAACGGATTGGGAGATTTTATTCCTGCGAAGTTAATTCTTAGATCTGCCATAAGAAGTTTTGCCACAGAGGACACAGAGGGGAAAAGAACTCTCGGTGACCTCTGTGGCCAAATTAAATGTTAGACCCGGCGAACTTAACATTCTCACCGGTCAATGCCAGGTGAACTCCCTGTGCAGCCAGCTTGCCCATTTGAGCGGCGTCGACAGCTTCTGCGCCGCCGTTCGCGCAATCGCCTCCGGCAAAGATCTTCGGGTTTGAGGTTTGCATCTGTTCGTTGACGGTGACCCGCCCCTTTTCGTCGGTCGCAACTGCGGCGATGTCCGAAAAAAAGCTCCGCATTTTCTGTTGGCCGACCGCCTTGATCACCATGTCGCACGGAATGTCGATGAGAGCTAACGAGCCGTCGGTTTTTTCGCAGCGAAGCGACAGGCGTGTGCCATTCTCGCCGGCTAGAATGCCGATGGGCGCGGCTTGCCAGACGAACTCGATGCCGTCCTTGCGAGCAAGCTCCATTTCATAAGCGTATGCCGACGCGTCCTGTTCCGTACGGCGATAGACCATGATGACCTTTTCAGCTCCGAGACGTTTTGCCTGAGTGACGGCATCGATCGCGGTATTTCCGGCACCGATGACGACGACGACCTTACCAAGCGGCACCGATTTCCAATCGCGCGTTTTTATCTTTTCGATGAACGCCAGTGCGTCATAGACGCCGTCGAGGTCTTCGCCCGGAATATCTAGGTTGTTTGTTTCTCCTAAACCGACGCCAAGAAAGATCGCGTCGTGCCATTTATCGAGGTCGCCGAACGAGACTGACTGCGGATTTTGGATTTTAGATTTTGGATTTTGGATTGGTTCGGATGTAGTCGGGGCCGAGGCCGTCTCGGAAGGAGACTGGCTCTCGACACCGATCCTCGTATTCAAAACAAACTTCACGCCAATCCCCGCGATCCTTTCTACCTCACTCAGCGACACAGCTTGGGGCATTTTGTATTCCGCCATTCCGTATGTGTCGAGACCGCCGGGTTTTTCTTTCTGCTCGTAAACGGTCACGTCGTAACCGAGCCGCGCGAGGTACGACGCGCAGGACAGCCCCGCAGGCCCCGATCCAACAATGCCGACCGACTTCCCGTTCGATTCGCCTTTCGTGAAAATTTGTTTGTCGTTCGCCAGGGCGTGATCCGTCGCATAGCGTTGGAGTCGTCCGATCTCGATCGGTTTCTGTAGCAGCGTCTTCTCAACGCAGGCACCTTCGCACAATACCTCGACCGGACACACGCGAGCGCACGTCGCACCGATCGGATTTGCGTCGAAGATGACGCGTGCCGAACCTGTGAGATTTCCGCTCGCGATCTTTTTGATGAAGCCCGGTACGTCGATGTGCGTCGGGCACGCGTGCATGCACGGAGCGTCGTAGCAATATAGACACCGGTTTGCTTCGACCGCGGCTTCGGCCGGCGACATTGCCGGATTGATCTCGGCGAAATTTTCCTCGACCTGAGTTATTTCCAAAGGCGTGCAATAACGATTCGGCATAATGCGCAACTATTTTCTTCGTCCAACAAAAAAACCTATTACAGCGAATAGAAACCCTACAGCGGCGAATCCGCTACCTACGACGGCGATGATATTGTCTCTGAGCTTATCCTGATCGCAATTCTCCTGCGAGGCACGAGCCCCCGAGAGCTCTTGATTAAGCATGAACTGGATCGTCCTCACTTCGTCAGAGTCTGAATTTTTTGTCGCCTTGTCGAGGTCGGAACGAAGCTTCTCAATTTCGCGCGCGTCGGATTCGACCAGATCGCACGAGACGCTAGGAATAAATCGGCTACCTGCCGCAGCTCCAATGCCGAGTAATAGGAACACCAGACCAGTAGCGATCAGGCCAGCTTTCAGACAGCCGCCTTTCTTAGCAGCGGGAGGAGCCGGAGTTGGGGTACTGCCATCCCCAACGGAGAGTGGAGGAGCGGAGGTTGCTGTTGATCGGCCCGAATCTACACCCGGAAACATTTCGCCAAGCGATTGCCACGAAGTTTCACCTTGGCGTATCCCGAGGTCGCTGAGTGATAGCATTCCACTCTTAAGCTGGTCGATAATGACGTGATCTTCGTACGGACCCGACTGTTGATTATCCTTTGTTACATAGATAGACATAAGATTTATTCTTCCGTATCTGTCATAAAGAGCTTTGTTTCATGATCCGCCCGCGCATCTGGGATGGATCGAATCACGCTGAGCGAGGCCGCTTCGTCATCAATACTCCCGACAATCCAAACAACAACAATCCCGCTCCGATGGGAAGGGCGAACATGGCCGTTTCATAAGGGCCCGTCGTCTCCGAACCTGCTTCGAGAGCACGCAATAGTTCGTTCGAGTCTGAGGCTTTCGTCCGGGTCGGCGGGCTGTAACTCAAATAACTTATAGCGCCAAAGGCAGCGCTTCCTAATCCCGCAAACAGGACCAGAACGAAAAATACCCTGAGCGCCATGCGAGCCCCATTAGCGCGTATGAGCTTTCTTTTAAACGACAAAAGAAACGCGAGGAACATGAAGAAGCCGCCGACAAAGGTTCCGATTGCGAGGTATTTCGCGAGGTCCCGAAAACCCAGCCGCGACAGGTCAGCCTCCAGATTTCCCGAACTTCCGAACGTGAAGATGTAGTACACAGTCGCCGCAAGAATGCCGATCGCGCCGAGGAAGCAAAGCCCGAAAAATACTTTTTGCAACGCTGTCTTGCGATACTGGGGCTCTGGCTCTGTCGAATTTGCTGACGCGGTAACGGATTTACCTCCCGGAGCCGCGAATGCGACCGCCCGCGGTGTATCGATCTGTACAACCTGGGGAAACATTGTGCGGAGCGGCTGCCACTCTTTATCGCCCTGCCTGATGGCCATATCCTCAGGCTTCAAAAATCCGCTCTTAAGCTGATCCAACACGACATGTTCTTCGTAAGGTCCGGTTTGCTGATTGTTTTTGTGAATATAGATCATTAAATATTTTCCTCTCGTACCGATTTAGAAGGTCTAGTCAGCCACTATCTGCCCGTACGCATCTGGCCGCCGATCACGGAAAAACTGCCAAGTGTTTCGGACCTCTCGAATCACGTCCATGTCGAGATCCGCGACGACAAGCTCGTCTTTGTCGCGAGACGCTTCTGCGATGATCTGACCCCGCGGATCGCAGAAATAACTCTGACCGTAAAATTCGCCGATGTTCCACGGGGCCTCGGTACCAACGCGATTGATCGCTCCAACAAAGTATCCGTTTGCGACAGCGTGCGCCGGCTGCTCAAGCTTCCACAAGTATTCGCTAAGCCCAGCGACCGTCGCCGATGGATTGAAAATAATTTCAGCCCCATTCAGCCCGAGGCATCGCGCTCCTTCGGGAAAATGGCGGTCGTAGCAAATGTAGACGCCGATGCGGCCGAATGCTGTATCGAAACACGGATAGCCGAGATTACCCGGACGGAAATAAAACTTTTCCCAGAAGCCCGGATTGACGTGCGGGATGTGTGTCTTTCGATACGTGCCGAGGAATTTTCCGTCCGCGTCGATCACCGCAGCACTGTTGTAATAAATTCCAGTCTGCTCTTCTTCGTAGATCGGCACGACGAGTACCATACCGTGCTGCTTGGCGACATCCTGCATGAGCTTTACGGTCGGTCCGTCGGGAATTTTCTCGACGGCTTCGTACCAACGCGTCTGCTGCTCGGCGCAGAAGTACGGCGTTGTGAAGATCTCCTGAAAGCAAAGCATCTGGACACCCTGCTTCGCCGCATCTTCGACAAATTTCATCTGATGATCGATGTTTGCTTTTTTTATCTGTGCGATCGGAGCATCCGCCGCTTCCTGATTGTGAGCCTGGATTAGTCCCGCTTTGATTATTCTTGACATAGACGCTTTAATGTCCTTTCGCTTGTGAACTGGGTGCTGATTTACTTAGCAGATAATACAACACAAACGCAATTCCGAAGGTAACGAACCACGCGTAGATGTAGAGGGTGTCAAAAATATTAGGATCGGAAACGCGTCCCCCCGAGGTTGTTGCCGCTCGGATAAAACCTGGTACGACAGGCGCGATCGCGACAACCAGCGCTACGATCGCGCGCCAGTTGAAACCACTGCCGTAGGAATATATACCATCGGTCTTGAACAGCTCGGCAAGTTCCAAACGGCGACCTCGGATCAGAAAATAATCGCAGATCAGGATTCCGCCGATCGCCCCCATCAAACCCGAATAACCTATTAGCCAGGTGAAAATGTACGCGCCCATCGAGGACATCAATTGCCACGGCATCATCAAGATGCCAATAACCGCCGTGATCAAACCGCCGGTCACATATGTGATGCGTTTCGGATTCAGATTCGAAAAATCGTTAGATGGCGAAACGACATTCGCGGCCATGTTGGTCGAAAGTTGCGCGACAAAGATAACGAGCATCGCAAACAGGATGACAACCGTACTGTCGAACTTCTGGATCAATCGTACAGGATCGGGGATCGCTTCGCCGTAGATAATAACCGTCGCGCTGGTGACCGCGACGCCGATGAACGCGAACGCCGTCATCGTCAGCGGCAGACCGAGCGCCTGACCGAGCATCTGTGACTTCTGCGATTTCGCGTAACGCGTAAAGTCCGGAATATTCAAACTCAGGGTGGCCCAGTAGCCGACCGATGCCGTTAGCGCCCCTGGAAAAATGGACCAGAATGTTCCGCTCGTTTTTTGAAGCGCCGACGAACCGGACAAAACATTGCCGATACCGCCCGCCGCATTCGTCGCCCAAACAAGTAATATCAATCCGCCAAAAAGCAAGAGTGGTGCGGACCATGATTCGAGGTACTTGATTCCCTCGATCCCCTTTAGAATGATCACCACCTGGATAAGCCAAAACAAGAAAAACGATATCCATGTATGAAGCGGATTTCCCGCAATCGACGCATCGAACGAAGCCCAGCCGCTCCAAACCGCCGTGAGAAGCGCGTCGATCGCGGTGCCGCCGATCCACGTCTGGATACCGAACCACCCGCATGCCACGATCGCACGCAGCAGCGCCGGAACATTCGCGCCTTTTGTACCAAACGACGCACGAGCAAGCACCGGAAACGACACGCCGTACTTTGTTCCCGCGTGGGCATTCAGGACCATCGGTATCAGCACAATGCAGTTGCCGAGCAGGATCGTCAGCATCGCCTGCCACCACGTCATCCCCGCCTCGATAAATCCGCCGGCCAGGGTATAAGTCGTAATGACGACGCTCATCCCGATCCAAAGTGCGGCGATGTTCCAGGTCGACCAAGTCCGCTGCTCGATGGTCGTCGGAGCCAGGTCACGGTTCCATAACGGCGATGCGGAAACATCTTCATTCAATTCGACAAAGTCGGCTCGTGTTTCGCTCATATTTATTTAGTTAGCGAGTTTCTTCTCCAAACCCATTCGATCAGCGAAATTTTCTATCGCGGGACATACCCGGATGCTCGCTCGGTGGATCCACTACTCGGGCAGATTAATCCGCTTTACCATTTCGGCAATACGCGGATCGTCACGGAGCTGGTCCATATAAGGATCGACCTTGAGACGTTGAAGGAACCAGTCGCGATTCTGCTCTGCCTTCTCCAATTCAGCGAACGCGGCAGCCTTATCGCCAAGGCCCGTGTAAATCACCGCGATCCAGTAGTTCGCCACATATCTGGATTTTTCAGCTTCTTTTACGTCCGCGATCATCTTTAGAGCCTTTTCGCTCAGCCCGGACTTGGCGTATGCAAACCCGAGACACCCAAACAGCGAGGTAACGCCGGGCGTCCGAGTTGTTTCGTTTTTTTCGCCTATTGCGATGGCATCTGCATAAAGCCCTTTTGCATTAAGTGCATGGCACAGCCAATTCTGCGACCCCACGTGATTCGGATCGAGCTCATAAGTTTTCTTCGCTTGTTCGATCGCTTCGTCATAGCGTCGGGCGTGCATCAGGACGGCGGCGTAATTGGCTCCCTGCTGGACCGAAAGCGGTTCGAGTTCCATTGCACGCTTCATCTCGGCGATCGCCTCATCGTGGCGACCAAGCGGGCTCAGGTAAGTCCACCCGTAGCGGTAATGCGTTATCGCGAGGTTCGGACCGAGCTCGATCGCGCGCTTGAACTCGCGTTCTGCTTTCGCATAGTCCCACTTGTCCGTCGCGGCGATCATCGCTGCGACGGCATGAGCTTCCGGGAGCTCAGGGTCCAGCTCGAGAGCTCTCGCAATCGCGGCATGTGAGTGAGGCGAGGCATCTTTCGGCGACATGTAGGGATAAGAGGGCATGCTCGTATACGACTCCGCGATACCGACGTAAGCGAGTGCAAAATTTGGGTCGAGCTTTGTCGCCCGCGTTAGAAGTTCGATACTGCGTTCCATATCGATCTTTGTCCGTTTGGCAAAGTGGAAACGGCCCTTCAGATAAAGCTGGTAAGCCTCGTTATTGTCCGTGTATTTCTTCGCAACGCCATTTTCGTTTGTGCCAAGTTTGAGCTGCAGCTTTTGCGCGATCGTCGCCGCGATCTCACGCTGCGTCGCAAGCAGATCCGACATCTTGCGCTCGTATTGTTCGCCCCAGAGAGATGTGTTGTCGCGAGTGTCGACAAGCTCGACCGTAATATTCAGATTTTCGCCTCGCTTCGTCAGGCGGCCGGTCATGACGGCATCGACGCCAAGCTCGGCGGCGATCTTCGCGATATCGATCTCCTTACCCTTGTAACGAATGACGGAACTAGTCGGGCTGACCTTCAACCCCGGCAGCTGAGTCAGGCGAAAAATTAGAGACTCTGCGAGTCCGTCCGACAAATAATCGGTGTCCGGATCGTCACTGCGATTCTGAAACGGCAGGACGGCGATGGAGGTGATCTGTCCGCTGGCGGCCGACCCAAGATACTTGTACCCGGCGAATCCGGCGAACACGATCACGGCAAGGATGATCGGCGCGAGCAGTAAACGTTTGTCGAATTTACGAGTCGATGCGGTCGAGTCGGAACCGCCTGTAGTCGCGCTTTGAGTCCCGCCTCCAGGCGGCCCGCCCGATTGCGGAATGCGGATTGCGGATTGCGGATTTTCGTTTGTTTCCCGACCCTCAAATAACTGAGTCTTCATATCATCGGAGAAGCCGCCTGAAGGCGGGACTCCAAACTCTGACAAGATCGCCGTTGCCGGTTCATCGCCAGCCGCCAACCACGAGCCATCGTCGAGGCAGAAATTCAACGTGTCGTCGGCATACGTCTTTTTACATTGCGGGCATCGTTTCATAAAACTCTTCTACTGCGGCGGATCGAACTTTCTCACAAGCGCCTGAAATCGCGGCTCGCCGCGAAGATGTTCGTACGCCGGGTCGTATTTGATTTGGAACAGCCAGAACTCGCCTCCCTTAGCCAGGTCCTCAAGTCTTTCTAGAGCTTTATCGTTTTCACCAAGCAGCGCATATGAGGAAGCCGTCCGCATGCCGCCCGTGATGCCGTCCGGATTAACACCTTGTCGGATCATTTCGCGCAAAAATCCGTCGCGTCCGCCATTTGCAAAACTTTTGCGAGTGAGTTTTGCGTTCGCCGTTTCACCGAGTAGGTCCTGTGCGACCGCACGTTCTTCGGCCGCCCGGGCGTAGTCCTTCTTGAACCGGTATCCAAATGAAAGCTGTGAGTGATTCCAAACAAACGTCGGATCAGTGTTGATCGCGTTCTCGAGATACTCGATGCCTTTGTCGAGCTGCCCCGAAGCAATCAGACATGAGCCGTAAATGAAATGTACCGGCGACGAATTCGGATCGATCTCGAGCGCCCGCTGGAATTCTAAAAAGGCCTCATCATATTGCCCGAGCATCATAAGCCTCTGGCCGTTCCACCGGTGAAGTTCGAGATTCCTGGCGTCGAGCTCAAGCGCTCGCGTCAGGTGCCGCTCGGATGACGCGAAATCATAGTCAAGCATGTATTGATAGCCGAGTGTACCGTGAGCCTCGGCCAGATTTTCATCAATGGCAAGCGCACGGTTTACATTCTCCTTTGCCTTGTCTCGCTCCCGGTCGCCGTAAAAATCGGCAAGTCCGACATAACCAAGCGCAAAATTCGGATCTTTTTCGATTGACCGCCTGAAATAAGACTCGGACTTTTGAAACTCGCTGCCGGCGCGCTTGTTCCAATAGAAACGTCCTTGCAGATACAGGCGATATGCCTCCGGGTCAACCGTATATTTTTTGGCCAGCTTTTGCTGATCCGTGCCGGACAATTTCAGTTTGAGTTTGCTCGACACATCGCGGGCGATCTCGTTCTGCAGCGATACCAAGTCGGATGACTTTCGATCATAGCGATCCGTCCAGATCACGTTCTCGGTCCGTGCGTCGATGAGTTCGAGATTCAGGGACAGACCGTCGCCGCGCTGTGCGACCCGGCCATTCAAGATCGCCTGCACGCCCAGCTCTCTCCCGATCGTTGCTGCATCCGTCTCTTTGCCCTTGTATCGAAATACTGCCGAACGAGATTTCACATTCAGATTGGGAAGTTGCGACAAACTTCGGATCAGCATCTCCGTCATACCGTCGGAAAGATATTCAACTTCCGCATTTCCACTGCCGTTGACAAACGGCATTACCGCGATCGATTCGATCTGTTTGTTTGAAGAAAAAGATTTGAAGGCGAAGAATCCACCGAGAACAAGGATAACGAGCAGGAACGGACCAGCCAACAAACGCTTGTCCAAACTGCGAGGCTTCGAGTCAGAACCACCTGCGGTCGCGGGTGATTGAAGAAGAATGCCGGTCTTCAGCTCCGAATCTTCCGTAGGTTGCGCTAAACCACCCGCTACTGCAGAGGGTGCCGACAAAATAGCCGTTGCCGGTTCGTCCAACGAAGACGGGCCGTCGAGCAGCGCAGTTCCATCATCGAGACAATAGAGCAAACTGTCGTCGAAATAATCCCGCCTACATTCAGGGCACCGTTTCATAAAATCAAATGTCGCTTATTGTGGCAAGCCTATCAGTCGCACACAGTCGGCAAATCGCGGGTCGGAGCGAAGGCTGTCGAATGAATGTTGAGTGTTGAGGTAGATAAGCAGCCCTGACCGATCTTCACATGCCTGCTTGAGCCACTCGAACGCCTGATCATTGTCGCCCATGCCGACATATACCAACGCGAAGTTGTAGGGAGAAATATAATGTTGTGCAGACAGCGATTTCAAATCGTCCAATACCTTCTCGGCGTCGGCTCTCCGCCCGGCCAACCCGTATGCATGGCCAAGCTCGGCCCGCATACGGGCACTACCGCCGGAACACTCGACCGCTTTTTGAAACTCGGCGACGGCCTCGCCATACATCGACTTCTGCTCATACGCCCATCCCAGAAACCAATGCGCCTCATGGAAATCGGAATTCATCTCGAGCGTCTTTTCGCACTGGGCAATGGCAAGATCGCATTCGCGAGTATTGCAGTAATGCCAGCCCAAATGCGCGTTGATCTCGAGTTCCAGCGGATCGAGTTCCAGCGCCCGTTCACTAATGGCAAGCGATTCCAGCGTCCGGCCCATCACGATCAGGTAATGCGAATACCAGTGATATGCGATCACATAGTTGGGGTTTAGTTCGAGTGCGCGAAGCAGACCGCGCTCAGCACCAGGCCAGTCCCAATCGAAATTGAGCTTAATAAGGGCGAGCGAGGTGTGAGCTTCGGCCAGAGTATCGTCGATCTCGAGTGCTTTTAGAGCGGCCGCTCGTGCCCGCGGAAAAGCCTCCTTCGGCGAAATCATCAACATCTCGCAGCTTAGGGAACCGTAACAATCGGCCAAGCCCGAATACGCCGGGGCAAAGCCGGGTTCAAGTTCGATCGTTCGGTTGAAGTAGTCGATGCCCTTGGTCAGGCCGTCGGCCGTCCATTTGTTGAGGTGATAACGGCCCTTTAGATAAAGTTGGTAAGCCTCCGTATTATCGGTGTAACGCTTTAGGACCGCAGCCTTCTCTCTGCCGAGCAGCTTCAATTTCAGCGCGTCGACGACTGCTAAGGTGATGTCGTCCTGAACGTCGAAAATGTCGCGTAACTCGCTGTCATAACGCTCGGACCACAGATGATAGCCATCGGCCGTACTGACAAGCTGGATCGTGATACGTAAACGGTCTCCCGATCGTCTTACGCTACCTTCCAGGATCGTTTTTACACCCAGAGCTCGTCCGATCTCAACAACATTGGAGTTCTGGCCTCTAAAAGAAAACGCCGATGTGCGGGCGGCAACCTTTAGATCGTTGATCTTTGCCAGCGCATTGATCAGCTCTTCGGCCAATCCGCAGCAGAAATATTCGTTCTCTTCATCCGCACTCAGATTAGTGAACGGCAGAACGCCGATCGAATTTGACTGTCGCGGACCGGTCTCGTTCGAGATGGAGGCTTCGTCGAAAACTTTCGTAATCGCATGGGCGGAGTTGTCCGCCTCTTTCGGAAGGACCTCGGTCTTCTGCCCATCGTCGGATACACCATAGACAAGCGGGGTTCCGTCTTCGAGACAAAACCGCAGTGTGTCATCGTGATAATCCCGCCTACATTCAGGACAGCGTTTCATAAGGTAAGAACTATCGAAACCCAGTTATCATTATTGCGTTGCCGAATCCCTCTGCTCGGACGACGGCAATGCGTTTTCCGTCCGGAGAGTATTCTCGGCGCGCAATCCCGGGGACATCAAAATCAGTGATCTGCCTTCCGGGCTCGCCGTCGACCGGCACTTGCCAGAGGTTTTGCTTCTCACCCAGTGAGATGACGACGACGATGTTCTTGTCGTCCGGGGTCCAAACGGGACCGCGACTACGATTTGTTTCGCTGGGAACGTCCAAGGTCTGAAGGGCCTGCCCGCCGTCCGCTGGATAGATAGCAATCTTGTTCCACGCAAGCGACTTGGGGTCGAGTAGAAAACACGCAAAGCGGGTGCCGTCATTCGAATACCTCGGTTCGGTCGCGAATACATCCGGGGTGAGAACCTGGCCGTCACCTCCGTCAATCGGAACTCTTAGGATCTTGGGGATGCCATTGAAGTAGGCAGAATAAATGACCCAGGTTCCGTCGGGCGAAACATCCGGATTGTCCGCACCATTACTTTTCGTTAGAACGTGAGGATAACCACCATCAATATTGATCCGGATCAATTCACCGCCATTCAACGTCGAGGTATACACGATATAGCGCCCGTCGGGCGAAACCGTCGGGACCAGCTTCAATATCTTGTCCGATGTTAGCGGCCGCGCCTCGCTACCGTCAGCGTTCATTATCCATATCTCGACCGCTCCGGTCTGGGCGGAGGAGTAAATGATCCGACCGTCCGGCGTCCACGCGATACCCCATGTGTCGCCGGTCGCGGGCATGATCTGCTTTGCATTCTCTGCTCGTAGATCGGGCGAGACCCAAACCGATGAGCGTGCAAAAAGCTCGCCTGTCACGACCGAGTTCCCGTCGCTCGTGATCGAGACGGCAAAATGGCCGTTGACGTCGTTGGTGAGTTTACGATACTCGGCGCCCGGGTATGAAAGTTCCCAAACCTGACCAGGAAGATACGAGTTTTCTGATGCGACAACGAGCAACGAATCACCACTCGGATGCCAGGCGATCTCGCCGACTCCTTCCCATGTTTTTCCAAATTCCGTGACCTTGCCATCGGCAACCGAGATAAGCGCCAGCACCATGCTCGGTTCGGGTGCAAGCGAGTCGTCGCCGACGCCGACAGCGAGAAACTTGCCATCCGGCGACCAGGGAGCCGATGTGGCGAAAAATTGCGTTCCCGTCCTTGAAGCGACCTCTCGCTCCTGGCTTCCATCGGCGTTTGCAATAAAGACAGTTTCCTTAAGAGCGGAGATATCGGATCGACGGAAGGAGATCTGTTTCCCGTCATGCGAGAACTTGACAAGGAAAGCGTTCGAGACGAACTTCGTCGGCGTGCCGCCCAAGGTTGGAACGCGGAAAACCGTCGGGGCGTCCTTTGACGAACGCCCGTACGCGTTGTAGTAAACAAAATTTCCATCGGGCGAGAATGTGATGCCCCAAAAAGCGTCTGATTCGCCGGGCTTTACCACGTTAACGTTGCTGCCCGTCTGAACCTGCTTTATCCAAAGCGAACTCTCACCGCCCTCGAGCTTGACATAGACCATGAACTTTCCGTCAGGCGAGATGACAGGCGAGCGTGTTTTTCCATCGCCGGAGAGACGCTGTATTTCGATGTTGGCGGACGTCCGCTGCGGCTGCGGTACCGACGACCGATCCAGGAATTTGTAAATGCCGTATCCGAACCCGGTTAGGATAAGGACACCGACCAGGATGATCAATGCCGATCTGAATTTGTGTCCCTGCAGCTCTTTTGAGATTAGATCTGCATCAAGCGTCCTAGTTGGCGCTTCTGCATCCGGCTGCGACGGCGTGGTCGGAATTTGCATCTTTGCCGTTAACGGCTCAGTGGAATCGGCGGTAGCAGGCCCTTCGAGTAGAGCCGTGCCGTCATCCAGACAGTATGAGAGACTGTCATCGAAATAATCCCGTCTGCATTCCGGACATCGTTTCATAAGTTCGTTGAGCGGGCATACCCATTCTCTTGCGACTGAGTCTTCACATTAGGAGAGATGCCGCCTAAAGTCGGGACTCCAAACACAACCGTCGCCGGTTCATCCGCCGTCGCGGGGCCGTAGAGCAACTCGGCTCCGTCATTGAAACAGAACATCATCATCGAGTCATACTCGCGGCCGCATTGCGGACATTTCTTCATAGGCTATTCGTCGGCTATCGGGGTAATTCGTGTTCTCGATAGTTACTTAGTCTTATGCGCTTCCATATCGATTTCGATCAGTTGTCCGGGAAGGGCCAGGCCTTTGACTTCGAGCCACGTCCCGGTCGGGAAGCCGTTTTTGTAGATCGAATTCCGATAGCCCGCGACATTGATAAATCCTGCCATGTCGGTTGTGAAAACATTCTCCACCGTCACATCGTCGAAGGTGTAACCAAAATGTTTAAGGATTTTCTCGAGATCAGCGTAACAGTTTTTCATCTGCTGTTTGAGGTCGCCGGGAGCAGTGAGCGTTCCGTTGTCGTCCATGCTGACAGTACCGGAAATTTTCAGATCGTTACCAATCCGCATCGCATGAATATAGCCGTATTCTTTTTCGACTGCCGGGCGAAGGGCGAAAGTCTCGGGCCTCTCACTTTGTATCGCACTGCTTTGCCCGGTCATCGGAGTTTCCATGTACATCGCTTCAAGCCATCTGCCACCGCGTTTGACATAATTGACCGTTGATCGAACCCGTGCCGGTAACTTCTGTCCGCCGCACACAGCATCCTGCGTTGCCGTATATGTCATCAAGGCAGCTTCTTTGTTAAGCATCACGAACTTGAAATCGTCGAGTGCGAAACTTTTGACCTCACAAGCTGAAAGATCTTTTATCATTTGAGCTTTATTTGAAACACCGTCGGCGCTTATCAAAATCACGCCCTCTGTAGTATTAGCCTGATACCACGCGGGATTCTTGTTTTTCCAAGCTTCCCACCCGGCTCTTTCGAGGGCGATTATTTGTGCTTCGACCTTCGAGTCGATCGAAGTTTTCGTTTGCGCATAAGCGGCCATAGACGCACCGAGCGTGATCATTAATAACATCAAAATTTTATTCATAGTTTTTTACCGATATCGATTGCAATAACAAGGTGCGGGGAGAGACTTTCTTCTTCATCAGTTATCTTCCACCAGCCCGAGCCGTGCCACGAGATCTTTGAAACGTTTGTCGACGCGAAGCCTGTCGAAGGTCGGCAGCCTGACGTAATATGCAAACGGCTGCTGATCATCGATCGCCCTGTTTAGCATTTTGAACGCAGCGTCGATCTCGCCGAGCTCGCTCAAGAGCCAGGCGTCCGATACCGCGATCGGACGGTCCGCAGCGTGCATTTCAAGCTCGTCGAGGATAGATCTTGCTTCGTCGAGTCGACCCGCCCGAGCGAAGGCCCAACCTAAAAGACCCACAAAGAACGCGGCCCGCCCGGAAACTCTGACAGCGGTTTCGGCGGAGCGTACACCCGCTTCAAACTTTCCGAGCGCGACATTCGCAATACAATTTCCCCAAAGCGCAAGAGCATTTTCTGGTTCGAAAGCAAACGCTTGTTCGAATAGTACGAGTGAATCCTCCAACCGCCCTTCAAGAACACGACCTACTCCGGTGATCGCATACGGGAACGACGCGAGCGGGTCAGTATTTTGGGCCCGCTCAAAAATAATGTCAGCATCCCTAAACCGATTTCGAACGCACAAGGTTAATCCAAACGAGCCTTGTGCGTAGATAAGCCGGGGCTGCAGATCCATCGCCTTGCGAAAGGACGTCTCCGAGTCCGACCATCTTGCCTCGACGAATGCGATGAATCCTTGTACGTAGAAACTCTCGCCTGACTCCCCCTGTAGAGCCTTAGCGTTTGCCAGGGCAACCTTGGCTGCAGAGCATGCTTCACGAGCCGGAACAATAGAATAGTGTGCGGCAAGTATGGTTCCCTCCGCGACGCCGACCCAGGAAGGTGCGTGCGAAGGATCCAACCGTACTGCCTCTTCGAACGCCCGCATTGCACCCGCATGATCGTTTTTGGTGAGCCGAAGATAACGCCCCCGAAGATATGCTTTGTAGGCGTCCGGATTGTCCGTTTGGCGCTTGAAGGCCGAGTGCTTTTCGCCACCGAGCAATTTTAGTTTTAGAGCTTCGACGACCGCGAGCGTTATCTCGTCCTGAATGTCAAAGATATCGTTCATCTCGCGATCGTAACGCTCTGACCAGATATGATATCCATCGGCGGCGTTGATGAGCTGAACGTTAATACGAAGGCGGTTTCCCGATCGTCGCACACTTCCTTCCATCACCGTTCTCACTCCGAGCGCGTGACCGATCGTCGCGACGTCAGCGTCCTTGCCCCTGAAAGAAAATGTCGAGGTGCGCGCCGCCACATTCAGATCTTCGATGTTTGCCAACGCATTGAGAAGGTCTTCGGCGAGGCCGTCGCAAAAATACTCGTTATCAGCATCGGCACTGATGTTTGCAAACGGTAGCACGGCGATAGAATTCGAGGCATGAATCGCATCGTCGATCCGCTCTTTCGCAAACACTTGAGTCTTTTCTTCACGATTCTGTCCTTTCAAAGGCGCTTCCCCAAAGGCCGACAAGATCGCTGTCGCCGGTTCATTGATCGACGCCGGGCCGTACAACAACTCCGCTCCGTCATCGAGACAGAACATCATTGAGTTGTCGTATTCTCGGCCGCATTCAGGGCATCGTTTCATAAAAGCTTATTCAGGCAGACCCATCCGTTTCACCATATCTTTGTATCGCAGGGGGCGGCGCTAAAGTTAATCCGTCTTTGCCGCTTCAACGCGGCGCACCAAGTCGGCGAAACGCGGATCGTCGCGCAAATCGTCCCAGATCGGATTGTTTGAAAACAACGGCGGGCGCGAAGCGCGTTCGGTAATATCTTTTCCGAGAAAGGCAAAGGCTTTGTCCTTTTCGCCGAGGGCTGCGTAGGCGATGGCAAGAGCCGAACTCGAAACGTAGCGGCGGTTAGACTCCGCCTGTAATTCGTCGCCCAGTTTGACGGCTTCGCCGCGCTCGCCCGTTCTAGCTAGAGAACGGATGAGCAATGCTTTGAGAAACGGGTTGTCATTTAACGTCAAACCTTTTCGATACGCTGCGACAGCTTCCGCATATTGTCCTTTGCCGTGATATGCCTGTCCCATATACCAATGGGCGACCCAGAAATTCTGATCGAGAGCGAGAACGCGATTGAGCTGCGCGATCGCTTCGTCAAATCGTCTGGCCCTGAAGAGAATTTGACCCAAATCCGCGCCGATGATCGGCGAAAGCGGGTCGAGTTCTTCAGCTCGTCTTCCTTCGGTAACGGCTTCGTCGAATCTGCCCGTCGCGGTCAGGCATTCGACACCGAATTGCTGATGCGCGCTCGCATAAATCGGATTGAGTTCAATGGCGCGGCGAAATTCCTTTTCGGCGGCAAGCTGATTCCACGCAAAGTTTGAATAATAGATTCCGAGCGCGACGCGAGGTTCCGCCAGCGAATCGTCGAGTTC
>JBBKXD010000295.1:0-7752 GCA_037969295.1 Pyrinomonadaceae bacterium
GGCAGCCGCGCAAACCTCGAGAACTCATCGACCATCGCCTTCAGGCTTTGAACCTCGCGGATGATCGTCGCCGTTCCTTCCTCGACGACATTTTGCATCTGGTCGTCCGAAGAGAAAGATCCCAACTGACCACCAACCACTGACAACCGGCCGCTGCCCGCAAATCTCTTCGCGATTCGTTCCGCCGCAAGCTGAATCGGCGTCAGCGGATTCTTTATCTCATGCGCCATCCGACGCGCAACTTCCTGCCACGCGGACGCCCGCTGTGCCGCTATTAACTCTGACAAGTCTTCGATGACAAGGACCGCACCTGACTCAACCGCGAGCGCCGTGGCTGTCAGCGCAACGGACATCTCTCCGCTCTCGCTTCGAAGGACCGTCTGCTCGGACGCGCTGCCGATACGTTTTGCCCGGGATATGACTCGTTCCAGGATGGCCCGGTTTTCTTCCAGGACAATGTCGGCAAGCGGATGGCCGACCGAACTACTTTCCGTCCGGCCGAGCATGTTGACGGCAGCCCGGTTTATCGTCCCGACACGATTTTCTGAATCGAAAGAAATGACGCCCGTCGGCAACGATTCGAGGACCGTTTCGATGTAGCGGCGGCGGTCGCGAAGTTCGGCAGAGTTTGCTTCGAGTCGTGACGACATCTGATTGAACGCCGATACCAGCAGCGCGAGCTCGTCCTCCGCCAACACGTCAACGCGATGGGCAAGATTTCCGCGAGCGATCTCATCAGCGCCTTCGGCGAGGGCCTTGATAGGGCCGGTCAGACCGCGGGCGATGTAAAACGCCGTCCAGGTCGACGCGAAAATCAACAGAAAAGTCAGGACGCCCAGCGTAAGCAAACCTATCTGGCGCACTGTTATCTGGCGCTGTTTCAGTCGATCAAACTCGAGGAGAGATTTGTCCGCCATTTCGATAACACCCGAATCCACTCTGAAATCCGGCACAACCAACAGTCGGCGCCCGTCAGCCAGTTGGGTCACGCCGGCGTCAAATCCATTTCCGTCAGCGTATGCGGGATCATCAAGATTTCCGCCCCGAATCTTTTCAAGCAGCTCGTTCAATTTGGTACGGCGGTCAGGCTCAAGCGGTCTTTCGCTCGTCGTGATCGTTTGCATGTCCGGCGTAAGCAGTTCAAGCCGGGTCAGATTGCCGGCTTTCAAAATCGCATCAAGCTCGTCCTGAGTGACGATCTCGCCGTCGAGGGCCGCCGCGATAACTCCCGCCGTTTCGTTTAGCCGCCGACTCTCATCCGCCAGTGCCCGTAGTTGGACATCGCGGGCTTCGAGAACGACGTTTTCCGGGAACTGCGCAAACCAGCGCTCAAGCGCCCGGTTCATGAACAGGTACGAGAAGCCAGCCATCGCAATGATCGGAAGAAGGCTGACCGCAGCAAAATACAAAAGCAGGCGCGACTTGATCTTCGACCCGAGCTGAAGTGTCCGTCTTTCTCGCATCAGCTTAGTGATGCTTCGCAGGAAAATGAAACCGAAAATTACGAATGCGATGAAGTTCAGCGAAGAGAGTGCGTAGAGCAAAAGCGTGTCGCTCGCCGTCTTTACCGTGAAGTCTTTCCACAAGTTCGACGTCTGCAAAAGCACCAGAACCGTTAATGACAAGAGCACAAAAATACCAAGTATCCATGGCGACAGGCGGCTCTGTTTTGGTGGTTGGCTGGAACTCACGGGAGTAAGTTTAACTCAAAACGCTTAGGGCTGACTAAGAGCGGGGGCAAGCCCGCCTTCCGAACTGCGAATGGGATCATGTTGTTTTCGGCGTGAAAGCATTAGGCGTCGTACCCGCACATACTGCGTAACCGGATTCGCAGGTTAGGAAGGCGGGCTTGCCCCCGCTTTACGATTGTGTAGAATTACCCAGTTCCCTTGACCCATCAATTTCATGGATACGAGAATTTTATTCTTCGATAAAAGCGATCGAGTTCGAAGCGGCTGGCGTTTCGCGATTTTCTGCATCGGTTTCGCATTCGTGACCTTTGTTGTGGGTCAAGTTGCAGCGCTGAGCGTTCTTTACTTTTCCCCACAAGGAGATTATCTCTTCCTAAATGGGGCGTTGCTTTTGTTTCCGGCGCTTCTCGTCGGCTGGCTTAGCGGACGATATCTCGAGGGTTTGCCATTTCGCTCTCTGGGAGCCTGGTTCACGGAAGGCTGGCTGAGAAATCTTCTTGCGGGAGTTTTCATGGGCGGAGCGACGCTGACGCTAGCCGTCCTGATCGCGTTTGTATTTGGCGGGTTGCAATTCGCCCCGAACCCGGTTGACGGCGGTGTTATCGCGAAGGGGCTCGTTATCTCATTCGCGATCTTCGCAGCCGGCGCAGCGTGGGAAGAAGCACTCTTCCGCGGATACATTCTGCAGACGTTCAATCGATCGGGTCTGGCATGGTTGGGAATCGGCCTGACGTCACTTTTTTTCGGCATGATCCACCTGCAGAATCCGAGCGCGAATGTTATCTCGACACTCAACACAATGCTCGCGGGCGTGTGGTTCGGCGTCGCGTATCTCAAAACTCGCGATCTATGGTTCGTGTGGGGAATCCATTTGATGTGGAATTGGATGCAGGGCTCGTTTTTTGGAATTGAAGTAAGCGGATTGACGGATCTTGTGTCGGCACCATTGTTAAGAGAGATAGACACCGGACCGACGTGGCTGACGGGTGAAACTTACGGGATTGAGGGTGGAATCGCGGCGACGCTTGCACTGATAGTCTCGACGGTAGTGATCTGGTGGATGCCGTGGTTGAAGCCGAGTGAAGACATGCTGACGTGGTCGAGTAGTCAGAACCGCGAGCGGTAGCGACCGGGCATCCCTTTAACCGCATAGCGATTCGTCGAAGTTCCGAAAAACAATCTAGAGGTCGCAAACGGGACAGCCGGTCGCTATCGCTCCCGGTTCTGACTCGTGTGGCCCTCAAACAGCTTGAATTTTAAATGAAATGTCCACCGCTCGCGCCGAATGCGTGAGACGGCCGACGGAGATGAGATCGACGCCTGCCTCGGCAAATGACCGCACCCGTTCGAGGTCCATCCCACCCGATGCTTCGATCATTACCGTCGGGTTTATGTCGCGAGACATTCCGACCAGCTTGGCCGCCTCTTCGGGTGTTTGATTGTCGAGCATGATGATGTCCGCACCCGCCTCGATCGCCTCACGCAGCTGGGCCCAGTTCGTTATCTCAACTTCGATCTTGTGAAGATGGCCGACCTTCTGTTTTGCCGCGACGACCGCCTCAGTAATGCCGCCCGCAAGTGTGATGTGGTTGTCCTTTATGAGCACACCGTCGTCGAGACCCATTCGATGGTTCTTTCCGCCGCCAACCGTCACTGCATATTTCTCGAGCAGCCGCAGTCCGGGTGTCGTCTTTCGCGTGTCGACGATCTGCGCGTTCGTCCCCTCGACCGCCTTTACATATTGCCGTGTTAACGTCGCAACTCCGCACATCCGTTGGAGGATATTCAACGCAACGCGTTCTCCAGTAAGTAGAACATCGGCGTACCCCTTCAACGTAGCGAAGACGGTTCCCTCTTCGACCTCGTCGCCCTCGGCGTAGGCGGTTTCAATCTCGGGTATCTCGGCATCGAGATGGAGAAACACCGCTTCGGCGACCTCGAGCCCGCAAATCACGAGATATTCCTTTGCGAGGAAGCGACCCATCGCGCGAAGATCCGACGCGACAGTCGCCTGCGTCGTAATATCGCCCCGGCCAATATCCTCAGTCAGGAAATCGCCGATCGCGGAAAGAACTTCACCATTGTCGAGCCAGTTCATGTGTTATTTAATTGGAGCCACTATGTCGATTTTTCCGCGATCGTAATCAAAGGTCGTAACGGACCTCGAAATTACATTTTCGGCGGTAATAACGGATTCAGTCCGTTCGATCCTTTGCCGCCAAAAAAATACATCTACAAAAGTCTTCGTAGTCTTGATCCGCTGAGCAGTTCCTTCGCCAAAAATTCGCTGCTCTGTAAATACAGACAACTTTGTAGACCCTTCACTTCTTTCCTCGACGCTAAAAAGGGACACGTCGGCGGGTGCATCGCCACTAATGCGAACTCCACCCTTGGACCAGTCGATCTTACTCCAGCTACCGTTTCCGACCCGGTAGTATTGAATCGATCCAAGGCGGATAGACTCCGTCACTGAGCCATCAGATCTCTTTGTGATAACACGATAATTCTCGCTACTGTCCCATTCGCGAGTAATTTCGGTCGTCTTCACTAATTTGTTCTCAACGAACTCCTCGGTCTTCGTAATCTCTTGATGAGGTACTCCGATCGTACTTGTCTGAAAGCGCGCAACCGCTAGGCTAAAGTCTCGCTCGGAAAGAAACCGAATTTGGCCGTCGATGGATAAGCTGCTCACAGTCAGCAGCGCTCCCACCAGAAATAGTTGCGTGAAACGCGTCTCAACCCAGAGCATTCAAATTCTCCTTCAATGTAGAAATTTGAGTCTCAATTTCGTTCTTTCGATCCCGTAACTCTTTCACCTTCTCAGCCGGCGCTTTCTCAACAAAACTTGCATTTGATAGTTGGCCATTCAGCCGCTGAAGTTCGATGTCAAGTTTCTCGATCTGCCCCTTCAAACGTGAACGCTCCTTTTCAAAATCGATCAGTCCCTCGAGCGGTACCGCGATCTCGGCGTTGCCCGTCAATACAGCCCTGGCGGAAGCTTTTGGAACATCGAGTGAATCGGCGAGCACTATCTTATCAGCCCGCGCAAGCTTTTTGATCTGAGCGTCGTTCGCGGCAAAGACATTTTGCATCTTCGCATCCGCAGCGATATGGATCGATAACGAATCGCTGGCTTTGATGTTCATCTCGGCCCGGATATTTCGCACCTTCGTGATGAGCTCGATGACAGACTGCATCTCGCTTTCGGCCTGCTCGTCGATCAGGGACGCATCACCGGTCGGGAACGTCGTTAGCATGATCGTCTTTTCCGCGGAAGAGTATGCCGCGTTGTGTAGGCCGTTCGAAATACCCGGCAGCTTGAGCCAAAGCTCTTCGGTTAGGAACGGCATGAAAGGATGAAGAAGTCGAAGGGCCTGTTCAAGGATCGTGAGGATGCGGCTTCGCGCGTCCGATTGCGGATTGCGGATTGCGGATTGCGGAATTCCTAACTCCGCGTCGCCGTGTCCCTCTGTCTCCGTGTCGCAGGAAGTGATATCGTCCTTAACAAGCTCGATGTACCAGTCGCAGAAATCGTCCCAGAAGAAGTGGTAGAGCAGTTGAACTGCTTCGTGAAACTGATAAGTCTCGAGCGCGCGATTCACAGCCTTCGCAGTTTTGTTGAGACGGGAGACGATCCACCTGTCGGCCAGGTCAGAACCGGAAGCGGTAGCGACCGGGTTTCCCCTCGTTGTCTCTGTTTTCACGGGTGACCCGGTCGCTACCGGTACTGACAAGACCGCCGCGCCTTCCGAATTCATCAAACAAAACCGCGTCGCGTTCCAGATCTTATTCGCAAAATTTCGAAACGAATCGACACGCTCGTCGCGCCATGCGAAGTCGACGCCCGTCGCCGAACCGGCCAGTGTCATACGCGTCGCATCAACGCCGTATTTCTCAAACACGACTAGCGGATCGATGCCGTTATTCTTCGTCTTTGACATCCGCTGGCCGTTCTTGTCGAGCACAGTGCCGTGAATGATGACGTCATCGAATGGGCGCTCGCCCATAAATTTCATTCCGGTCATCACCATTCGCGACACCCAAAGGAAAATAATGTCGCGCCCGGTAACGAGAACGTCGGTGGGATAGAAGGTCTCGAGATCGGTTGGCGGTTGGCGGTTGGCGGATTGCGGAGAGCTGCTGCCTTCTGCCGCCTGCCTACTGCCGACTGGCCGCCAAGTCCATCCCAATGTCGAAAACGGCCAGAGCGCGGATGAGAACCACGTATCGAGAACGTCTTCGTCCTGAGTCAGATCATTCGTGCCGGCCAGTTCAACTGCTTCTTCTTTCGTTCGCGCGACATAGACGCTTCCGTCCGCGTCATACCAAGCCGGGATCTGATGCCCCCACCAAAGCTGTCGAGAGATCGTCCAGTCCCTCAGATTTTCGAGCCACGTTGTGTAGACCTTCTTGTGAGGAACCTCCGGGAAGAATCGCGGCGAATTTTCCTCGCGCATTAGCTTCAACGCAAGATCGCGCATCTCATCCATCTTCACGAACCACTGTTCAGAGAGGAGCGGCTCGATGATCGTCTTGCACCGTTCGCAATGCGGGAGCGTCAATTCGTAGTCCTCGACCTTCTCCAGCAAACCGAGTTTTTCGAACTCTTCGACGACCTTTTCACGAGCCGCAAATCGGTCGAGTCCAGCGAACGCTTCGCCTGCGGCGGCGTTCATCGTCGCGTCGTCGTTCATGACGATGAGTTTCTCCAGACCGTGCCGCTCGCCGATCTCCCAGTCATTCGAATCGTGCGCGGGGGTGATCTTTACTGCGCCTGTGCCGAATTCCGACTCGACATACTCATCGGCGATTATCGGGATCTCGCGGCCCGTGAGCGGCAACGCGATCGTCTTTCCTATGAGGGTCTTGTAACGCTCGTCTTCCGGGTTCACGGCGACGGCAGTGTCGCCGAGCATCGTCTCAGGTCGGGTCGTCGCGACGGTGATGGTCAATTGCGGATCGCGGATTACGGATTGCGGATTTTCATCCTCCCTCCCGCTCCCTTTCTCCCCTTCTCCCTCTCTCCCCTTCTCCCCATCTTTCACCGGGTAGCGTAGGTAATAAAGCTTCCCTTCCTTTGCCTTCTCTTCTTTTACTTCAAGATCGGACAGCACCGTCTTATCTTTCGGACACCAGTTTACGATCCGTGTTCCTCGATAGATCCAACCTTCCTCATACAACCGGACGAAAACTTCACGAACGGCGCGTGAAAGATCGTCCTCCATCGTGAACCGCTCGCGAGTCCAATCGACCGACAAACCTTCGCGACGGATCTGTCGCGTTATCTCGCCACCATATTTGTTCTTCCATTCCCAAACCTTCGCGGTGAACGCCTCACGGCCGATGTCCCGCGGAGTCTTGTGCTCGTCTTTCTTTAGCTGGCGGGTGACCATCAACTGCGTCGAGATGCCGGCATGATCGACACCGACGAGGAATAACGTCCGATACCCCAGCATTCGCTTCCATCGGGTAAGCACATCCATCAGCGTATGCTGAAGGGCGTGGCCCATATGCAAGGTCCCGGTGACGTTCGGCGGGGGGATGACGATCGAAAACGCCTCGGCGTTCGGATCTTGGTTGATCTCCGGAGCAAAAAAACCGCTCGCTTCCCAGCGGGCGTAATGATGTTCTTCGGCCTGGCTCGGATCGTAAGCCTTTGGTATTTCCATATCTCGGGGAAAACTAGATGATAAAACAAAAATGGCCAGCTTTCACCTCAGGATGAAAACTGGTCACCTTCGAGACGCGGAAATTGACAGCGGCGTCAATATTTTTCAGAGAGTTTCTCGACGACTTTTTGGACGATCATGTCGATTAGTTCAGGCGAAAGGCTCACTACCTGTTTACCACCTTCAGCCATCGATCGTTGCGTCGTTGTAAACTCGAGCGTCCTACCGTCTTCGATCGGAGGCAGTTCAAGCAGCTCCATCTCGTCCAGTCCAGATTCGTTCCCTGACGACGGCGTCAATCCAAGGGCCGGGGTGGTACGCGAGAATTCATCGAACTCCGGAGATGCGTCGTCGACCGCTATCGCGGCAATAACGATCTCACCGCTATCATC
>JBBKXD010000296.1:0-17204 GCA_037969295.1 Pyrinomonadaceae bacterium
GCGAAGGTACGAACCGGATACGCGAAATTCGACGTCTCGAATCCGCCGCTTAATTTTACTTTGAATCAGGTTCCCTTCAACGGCAGCGGAGCTCTTTCGCACCTCGGCATTCAGGTCGCGACGACGGATGACGTGCTTGCGCTGCGCTCGGCTTGGGAAAACAACGGCCTGCTCCCACGCGAAGAATTGCAGACCACATGCTGCTATGCGCTGCAGGACAAGGCATGGGTCCACGATCCGGACGGCAATGAATGGGAAGTATTTGCCGTTCTTGCGGACAACCTCTCCGAGGAAGTTCAAGGCGCTGCTGAGAAGACTTGCTGCACGCCGACGTTTACGGATATCGAAGGCGCCCGGCAAGAGGTTGCGACCGCTTGCTGCTGATCAAACGGAGGTAAACTCATGAGCTTGGCCGAGAAAATGTTTAGTCGTTCAACGACGACGTGCCCGCTGCGGAGTGAGTGCGAAAAAAAGTCGAACAATCGATATTTCGACTCACTCTTCGAAAGTGACTGGGAGGTTTTCGTGATCAAACGTGACAACGAAACCAATGACTTCGACTGGTTCACACTATGCTGTGAATAGGCGAACGGAAAAAATGATGGGCGACGAAACATTATCTCGGCGGCTTGTTGCTGAACTCCTCGGCTCGGCCGGATTACTCTGCGCGGTCGTCGGTTCGGGTATCATGGCCGAGCGACTCGCCGGCGGCCAGACGGCGATCACCTTACTCGCAAACGCGATTGCGACCGGCGCGGCATTAGCGGCCTTGATCTTGATGTTCGCTCCGATATCCGGAGCGCATTTTAACCCGATCGTTTCGCTTTCATCCGCGATGAATGGAGATATAAAATGGCGGCACGCCGTTTTTTATATCCTCGTTCAAGTATTGGGAGCGTTGTTGGGTGTGGCCCTGGCCAACTCTATGTTCGACCTTCCGCTGTTTTTTGCGTCGAGCAAGACTCGAACAGGTTTTGGTCAGTGGCTCGGTGAAGTCGTCGCTTCATTCGGTCTCGTCGGTCTGATCATCGCAGTGTCGCGCCGGCATAGAACGATCGCCGTCGCACTCGCCGTCGCCGCCTACATAACAGCGGCGTACTGGTTCACCTCGTCGACGTCATTCGCGAACCCGGCAGTGACGATCGCACGCGCGCTGACGGATACGTTTACCGGAATTCATCCCGCCGATGTACCTGCGTTCATATTCGCCCAGGTCATCGGCGGGATCTCCGCTTCGCTTCTTTTCAGTTGGCTGGTACCGCGAAAGTCATGAGAGACAAACAACGCGTCCTTATCCTTTGTACCGGGAACTCGGCCCGCAGCCAGATGGCCGAGGGTATTCTCCGCCACGTCGCGGGCGACAGGTTTGAAGTAGAAAGCGCAGGCGTCGAGCCGTCCCTTGTACGTTCGGAAGCGGTCGAGGCGATGAACGAGATCGGCATCGATATCTCCGCCCACCGTTCGAAATCAGTTGACGAATTTATCGGCACCGACTTTGACTACATCATTACTGTTTGCGATAACGCTAAGATGAGCTGTCCGGCTTTTCCCGGTAACGCCGCTCGAATTCACTGGAGCTTCGACGATCCAGCTGCCGTCAAAGGCAGCGACGAAGAACGGCTTTCCGCATTTCGCACTGTTCGCAATCAGATAAAGGAAAGTTTTGAGAACTTCGTAGCGGTCGGCTAAGCCTTCTTCCGACACACTCAGCCTACGCACACAAAAAAGCCCCGCATAAAGCGAGGCCTTTTTGTAGACGGTGTGGGAGAGGTCAATAGTTTCTTATACCGTTGTATCCGTCGTTGTATCCCTGCAAATATCCCTGTCGGTAAATGTAATCGCTGCTTGTAGGATCGCCCTCGTTTGGATACGAACCGGTGTCGCGATAGACGTTCGACTGATTATATTTTCGTTTTCGTCGATCGTATTCACCCGCGAGCAAACCCTGTTGATAGCCCTGTGAGAAGTTCGCATTCGCAACTCGCTGCTCGGTCCGTCGACTCACTCGCGAATCGTTTCGGTTATTCCGATAGCGCCTCTGGTCGCGTTGATAACGCGCATTTTCGCGTTCGATCCGCTGCCGCTCCCGCTCAGTATCGCGTCGCGACTGTGCATTCGCATCCACATTCGCAACGAGCAGGATCGCTAAACCAAAAGCTGCAGTGAGTATTCCTTTTCTAAAATCTAATAATGCCTTCATCGTCTCTCCTTTGGGTACGCTCAAGAACAATTCGCGTCGCTCCAAGATACAGTTCTGCAACGTCCATGCCATCCCGTACTGAGCCTATTTTTACTGGCTTAAGTGACCAGATCTGTGCCCAAATGAAGCGAAACCGCACGATATAAGTCGAGCTTTCGCAACAGAAAAAGGGAAACGGCTGATCAATTCTCTTCAAAAAACCAACCGTTCCCTTTTATCCACGCACGTAGGCATGGAATCTTATCCATTCCGTTTTCTCTAGCAAAGGCTTAATCCAGCCACCTTTCCTAACTGGGGCTCAACTTTTTGTTGTTTGGCGGGGCGTCGGTCGTTTATACTTTCTTATTGCTCAAGGACGGCTACTCTCGAAGTCATGCAACTATTCCGTTGCAAGATCCGGCGTCTGGCGGCAAAATTTGGTGCGAACTTGGGAGAATAAAACCATGGCTGACGACAACAATTGCGGGCATGAAGGATGTGCCTGTGCCGTAACCGGTGATCAGGAATACTGCAGCGATCACTGCAGAAATGCGGACGACCAGGACATAGCAGAAATAAGCTGTGACTGTGGCCACCCAGGCTGCGGTATCGTCTGAAGAAAAAAAAGCCTCGCCAAAACGGCGAGGCTTTTTTTTAAGATCGAATCCACGTTAAACCGCGGCGTTACTCTTTCCGAAAAGCATTCGGGCAAGCAGTAGTAGAAGTATCGCGCCAAGTATGGACATGATCCATCCGGCGGTGTAAGCCGAGTCGGCCCATATAGCACGAGCTACCATTCCGCCGATAAATGCGCCGGCGACACCCAACAGGGCGGTTATAAGCCAACCAAGAGCGCCATCAGGCAACGCTTCTTTTCCGGGTAAGACTAATCGCGCAATTACACCGACGATCAAGCCAACGATAAGCTGCCACATTATTCCAAGCATAGTACTCTCCTTTCCCTAAATTGTTTCTCTATTAACAGGATAGCTATGTATTACTACGTTCCGTTTGAAACTGCAACGACGTCCTTTAAACCTCTGTCTTCCTATGTGCGAAGATCCGCAGCAAACCATTAATGGCGAGGTGCAGCAACATATACACGACGATCGCGACCACGATCGGTAGCGCCAGCGTAAAACCCTCCGCAGTAGTCGGACTCGGAACGAGACCCCGAAATGGCGCGTAGAATGGATCGGTAACATTTTTGACGAATCTGAAAAAGCCGGCGCTTTCCCGAGCCGCAAACAGCTCGAGTAAGAGCCTGACCGTTAATAACCCGTATACAACAAAGAAAAGGTAATCGATGATCTGCGATATACGTGCGACGACGCGAGCTCGCCCGACCTCTCTTTCAGTTTGAACAACCTCGTCAACGGCGGTCCGACGCATTCCGTCCGCGACCTCTTCAACGCGGGCTGCCTGTGAGGGGGCTGGCCGTGCAGCCTCGGTATAGATCTCACTACCGACATCTGCCTTTACATTCGACTTAATAGCTTCGTAGTTCGCGGCACGTTGGGCTTCTTCGCGCGCAAGTTTATCGTCAACCATTTTGATTCGCTGCTCCTGCTTTGTCGTTCTTTTTTTCCTCACGGCCGTGGGGCGTGTCGTCAAAATCCGTTGCGCCTGCGACGTCCCGTGCGTCAGCGTCGCCCAGCGTTTCGTCACCGCGAAGCGTTTGTCTGAAAATGCCGTCGGCATCACGATAACCCGCTTGTTCAACTATATCTTTCATCTCGGAAATATCGGGATGTCCGACCCCGTTATCCAGCGCTTCCGATGTCGGCCTTCCTGCCGGGCGTGATAACGGTTTCTCAGCTTTTGCGTTTGGGTTACCCATGATTCTTTGGACGGATGTTACTTACAAAATGTTGAAGGGTGGATCCGCGGAGATCCACCCTTACTTGTCGTTTACCTAATTACGCCGACGTTATTCGGTCCCGTCGCTGTGATGCCGAACTCCGTCCCCTGACCGAGCTCAACATTGTCCCGTCCCTGGATCAATACCGATCCAGCTCCAGCTCCGGCTCCGACTGCCGCACCGACCGCCGCACCCGAACCGCCACCGGCGATCGCTCCAATAAGAGCACCGAGTGCCGCTCCGATACCAGCTCGTGTGACAGTCTTTTTCGTTTGATTACTGTCCCGAACGGTACCCTCGTTGGTTACCGAAACGTCATCGCCGTTAACGGCACGAACCGAATCGATCACACCCGCGAAGCGATACGAGCGGCCATCCCGCATCCGGATCGAATCGAATTCAAGTGAGACGTTCGCCCTTCCCGAAACGCGTCCCGAATTATCTATCTGTGCGACACGTCCCTCGATCACGGCATTTCGATATATGTCCGGCGACGTCACGTTCATCGTGAACTTGTCGCCAACCTGCGTCGCCTTGGTCGTTACTGTGTTGTTCAGCACAGCGGTCAACCGAGTTCCGTTCGGGATATAAAAATCGCCCGTCACCGTCCCCGTGTTGTCGTAAGGGTACGGTGAGTTAACGTTAACGCTCGTCCACCGTGCATCGTCGTCTATCCGGTCGTACACACTGGAAACGGAAACCGTTTCGTTGCGATTCTCCAGATAGAGCTTACGGGTAACGCGAAGCTGATTGTCCCGTGTCGGCGCTAACGTCAGATAAAAATCGTTTGTACGATCGCCGACGTAACTGATCTCGACGCTGTCCCGGTTGGCGGTCGCAGTAGTTCTGATAGTCCGGCCGCGATCTGTAGTCTCCGTCCGGGCGATGCCGTCGGCCAGGATAGTTACCTGCGGCGAAAGGCTCGAAGCAATCGTCAGATTCATCGCATTTTTTTCGATCGCGATCATTTCTGGCGATGCCAGCCGTCGCTCAAGATTTTGTCGCATTCGATCGCGCTGGGTCGTCGAGTACGAATTGTCCGCACGATCGAGTACTACATTTAGATCATCGCTCAGAGTTCGGTTCAATCGATACGTTCCCGTGATCCTCGAATCGAAGCCGCGTCCGCGTCCGTTACCGGTTCCGTATCCGGTCCCAGTTCCAATTCCGTAATCCGGCATTCGATTCCAGTTCCAGCTTACAGTATAGAGACGGGCCAGCGTGTTGAGGTCGGTCTTGAGGTACGTCCACTCTCTCTGTGCTCGATAGTTTAAGCGGTTACGAGCCATGAATCGATTAATAAATAGCGCCCGATTCAAGACCTCGTTGACCTCGTCGTTGATATTCCGATTGTCGTCGAAGGACCGCTTTAGATTGTCAGTCGCGGTCTCGAATTCAGCTACGAAATCGGAGATCCGATCTTCGCGATTTGTAGAGTTGAGCGGCGAACGGTCAAGAGACAAATCGACTTGTCTGCGAAATGAGTCTGTTCGAGTTTCGATGCGCGTCACCAAAGTGCGGCCTTGGCGATCTCGTGTGCCACCGATCTGAGCATCGGCTGCTATTGGCAATAATAAGGCGGTTACAATAAACAACCCCTTGATCAAATTAATTTTTCTCATAATATTTTCTCCTCCGGTCTTGTGACTCTTTGGGGAGAGTGTCTTGATTTTTTTTGGTAGTGATCCCACATCAAACAAAGGTGCAAGACGTGTGCCATCCGCACAATTCAGACGACAAGCGCCCTAAATGTCCTAATTGCTGTAAATACGATTTGAATGTGTAACGAATTGATGCGCCTCTGAATTGAGGCTCCTCTAGTGTCGCATGGGAAGCGAAATTGTGAATTTAGCTCCTCTGCCGCGTCCGCTGCTCTCCGCTTCGATCGTGCCATGATGGAGCTTGATGATCTGCCGGGCGATGGTAAGGCCAAGGCCAAGCCCGCCATGCCGGCGCGTCGATGCGTGTTCAGACTGCCGGTACTGTTCAAAAACGTAGGGTAAGAACTCGGGCGGGATTCCCAGTCCGTCGTCGCTGATAATGCATTTGACCGATCCATCCGATCGAAAGGCACTTGCCGTCACACTTCCTCCGGCTGGCGTGAACTTCACCGCGTTAGATAGCACGTTCACGATCGCAAGCTTTAGACGATCATGGTCACCGAGAACATGCTCACCGCAGAGCTCGCAGTCCGTGATTAGCGCGACCCCCTTCTGAACGGCAGCAACGCTCACCCCAGCGACGGCAGCGTCAAATATTTCCTGCACACTTATCGATTTATTTATGACTGCCAATCCGCTCGACATGATGTCAGAGAAATTCAGCAGCTCCTCCACTATCGCGGCCTGTAAACGGAGGTTCTTGTCGATCTTTTCAACGGCCGCCTCTCGCGCTTCTGCCGACACACCCTTCGTTTTCAGGATCCTGTTCCAACCTGCGATCGCGTTTAACGGTGTTCTCAATTCATGGGATACCACGGCCAGAAACTCATCCTTTGCATGATTAGCCTGCTCAGCGGCGAAGCGTGAGTTCTGTTCCGCCCTGAGCAAGGCCTGATTTTCCGTTTGAGCGGCAATAAGATCCTTCGTCCTTTGCTGAAGCGAAAACCGCGCCGCGACGTCCCGGTGTGTCATTCCAAAAATAAGCAGGCTTACGCAGAGTCCGATAAGAAAAACGACCGGCGTCCCCCGGCTGCCGGAATCGTCGGCGAACATAGAAGCGTTCTGGTAATAAGCCAGCGTCGCTCCGATGGTCAAAAGAAGCAGGATCGACAGGACGACATAGGAGTAGTTGAAAACCGCTGACAACTTGTCCTTCTTTTGCTTCCGATCGCCGAATACCATACGCCCGCTGCCCCGAAATTTTGCCTGCACCTGGTAACGCAACGATTGTGCCCACTTCGGCCTGGATGAAATTATTACGGTTCTGGACGCGCACAGAAAACATGAAATTCCCGTGGCACCTGATTTGCAGTTGAATGACTCGTAGTACGCAAGTCAACTTTTGTCGAAAGGGAGGGCATTCTTATGTCAGAGGAAAATAGTACGGGAAATAATCTTATTTGGGCGGTCACCCTAATAATTATCGTCGCGTTGATCGCGGGGGCACTCTATTACAGCGGCTTTCTTGGCGGAACAAAACGTCAGAATCAGAAGATCGATGTCGAGGTGTCGGCTCCGGCTCCTGCGAGGTGATCTCAAACAGTTTACAAAACCTGTGAATGTGGAAAAGCCTTGCATAGTTCTGCAAGGCTCTTTATTCTGCATGGACCTCAGGATCAAACCCGTTTTTCCAATCCGTGACGTTTGATCATTCCATAGAGGCGTGGCCTATAAAGGCCAAGCAAATTTGCTGCGGCCTGTTTGTTTCCTCGCGTCCGCTTTAAGGCGGCCAGAACAACCCCGCTCTCAATATCGTTGAATACATCTTTTTGACTAGCGCCGTCCGAAGGCTCGGTCAGGCGGTCGACGATAAAGCGGCCGATCTCTTCAAATAGTTCGTCGCCCTCGAGATCGATCATCGATGGCAACATACCGACGCTTGTAACCGGAGAGCCTACGCCGGGACCCGCGTTGGCGGACGCGGCCGTAGAAAAGTGCATCGCCGGAAATTCACCGCTCACCGCACTTCCGTTGGCCTGCAGCAGATTCATGCTCTCGATCTTCCCGCTCCGACTTAGCAATACCGCTCGCTCGATCGCATGCTCAAGCTCTCTCACGTTTCCTCGCCACGTATAATTGAGCATTTGGTTATATGCGTTTTGGCTAAAAAGTACGTTCGATTTTTTATACTTATCGGCGTATATCTGGAGAAAGTGTTCCGCCAGCATGGGGACGTCCTCCATTCGTTCCCGAAGCGGTGGGATCGTGATCTCGATCGTGTTGATTCGGTAATAAAGATCTTCGCGCAGATTGCCAACCTTTATCGACTCGAACGGATCTCGGTTAGTCGAGCAAATGAGGCGAAAATCAGCTTCCTGAGGCTTGTCGCTGCCGACTCGGTAATAAACCTTTTCCTGTAGGACGCGCAGGAGTTTTGGCTGAAGATCGGCTGGCATCTCGCCGATCTCATCAAGAAGAATACTGCCGCCATGTGCCTGTCCAATGAACCCGACTTTATCCGCGTTGGCACCCGTGAAAGATCCCTTTATGTGGCCGAATAACTGAGACTCGATCAGGTCTTTTGGAAGCGCCGAACAGTTTACTTTCACAAAAGGTTTGTTCGAGCGGGGACTCTTGTAGTGGATCGCATTAGCGATCACTTCCTTGCCTGTACCCGATTCGCCGAGGATCAGGATGTTCGCCTCTGAGTCCGCGACATTCTCGATGATCTCGTAAATATTCTGCATCGAACGTGCCCCCCCGATGATTCCCTCGTAGGAGGTCTTGCTGGATAGCCGTCCTCGCAGTTCCTTGATCTCGGCCGCCTGACGCTTTCGCTCGACCGCCTTTCCGATCAGCTCAAAAAGCTCATCGAAGTCGAGGGGCTTTTCCAAATACCAGAACGCGCCTGCTTTGGTGGCTTCGATCGCGCGGTCGTTCGACCCGTCACCCGTTATCATGATGATCTCGGTCTGAGGCGCAAGCTCCTTCGACGTTTTAACCAATCCGATTCCACTAACGTCCGGCAGATGCAGATCGGTAAGAATAACGTCGAAGTCATTCTGCTTGATCAGGTCGAGCCCCACCTCGCCGCTCTCGGCCGTTGTGACCTCAAAATCTTCGGATTCAAGCTGGAAGGTCAAAAGTTCGAGTGTTACTTTGTCGTCGTCTATTACGAGCGCTTTGTTCGCCATAATCGTAAAAATTAACCAATTAGAATTCTTTCTAAGATTGTATCAAATTCAAACACGGAATTGATTCTTCGCTATTTATGCCGCAAGCGGCGACCGACAAAATAGCCAAGAACCAAGCCCGCCGCGGCCATTGTGAGTACAGTTTCTACTCGACCAAAATCCTTCCAATCAACTGTCTGCGTCTCTGATCGGTCGCCTGGTAGGGATTGCGAAGTTGCACCAGACCTTTCTCGGATCCGGTCGCCCGTGGCAAAAACGTCCTCAGCAATTCCGATTTGAAATCCGCTATCCGAAGGACCATTTCTATCGGTTGTAACCAATCTGAGACACGGGATCTTCTTCGAACCGTCGTCAGGTCGCTCTTTTTCTATTTTTCCAGTGGCGATAATCACAGTGACCTCCGATTGTTTACAAGATGGATAAACGCGATCGGGAATTCGCAATCGTTATGCCACCGCCCACTTAGCTAATTATTTCAACATTTAGCTCTGCTGGCCCCCTCTGACAACGTATTAAATTAGGTCACTTACGGATCCATAGATTTTTCGAACGGCGGAGATAATATATTCCTCTTTTCGGCGTACGGTTTTCATACCATCAATAGGTATCACTAAACCATCGATCATAAGAAATCCTTAGTTTTCCGCCATTCCAGGTGGCTTCTCCGATTTGGCATACGATTTGATTTCCTAAACCGCAGATGCCGGGAGCCTTTTAGACGGCATGTAACAAACAAGGAGGAATTTTTTGCATTATGTTGGAAACGATTATCGTCATCTTGCTAGTCTTATGGCTTTTGGGCTTGGTTACCGGCCAATTATTCGGCGGAGTATTACACGTACTCTTGCTGGTCGCACTTGTCGTTTTTGTAATTAGGCTTTTGAACGGACGAGCAGCAGTTTAGGAGTATTCAGAGAACGCATACCTTTTTGCTAAGATTGACCTCGTTAAGTTCATTTTGACGGGGTCTTTCTCACTACCCGGACTTTTTTTTATCGTAAATTTTTCTCGTTCATACAATGTGTCCAGTTGAAAAAACCGGTTCCGAACCGTCCAACTCGCCAGACTTTGATCGAAGATCAAAGGCTATTTTCGACAATGCATTTGAGTTTTTCGGCACCCTCGATTTTGCCGGACGAGTTCTCGCCCTAAGCGGGCGCCTATTCGAGCGGGCCAACACCAACACCAAGCTCTTAGTTGGGCAACACTTTTCGGAGACTGTTTTTTGGCAATCTTCGGAAAACACCGCACGGCTAGTCGACAAAGCAGTGACCGACGCGGTCGCTGGAAACTGTTCCAGCCTGCTCGTTGATTTTCGTGTCAGTGCGGATGAAAAAGTTCCGGTTGAACTGCAATTCCAAGCCGTGAAAGGTCCTCATTCCGCCGACGAGATATTTGTATTTGCTCATGCGCTGCCGAAAAACGACGCGGGAAAGCTCGACGGCCTGGCTAAGTGGCAGCTCCTGCGTGCCGCTGAGAATGGCGGGATCGGCCTTTGGTTCTGGGATATTCAGCCCTCAAAGATCTACTCGACTCCGAGCTGTAACGAGCTCCTGGGTTTACCTGTTTCTGAACCGGTCACTTTCGAGTCTTTTCTTACCGTTGTACACGCCGAAGACCGATCTCGTGTCGAATCGTTGTTTGAGCGTCTTCAAACCAGAAGTATCACGTACGAAGAGGAGTTCCGGGTAATACGTGACGATGAAACGGTCGAATGGATCTCAGCAGAGGGAAAATCGGTCACCGATGGGGATGGGCCTCCGACGAACATGACCGGGATCGTCAGGAATATTACACAGCAAAAAATTGCGGCCGAGGAACTGGCAAAAGTCTATGATCTCGAAAAACGAGCACGCGACGAAGCGGTCGAGGCAAACCGAGCAAAGGACTTTTTTCTTGCGTTTGTGTCGCATGAGCTTCGGTCGCCGCTTAACGCGATACTCGGCTGGTCAAAGATCCTGCTGACGAAGACCGTCGACGATACCACGCGCCGAAACGCACTGGAAACGATCGAACGCAGCGCTCGTCTCCAGACGAAACTGATTAACGATCTAGTCGATTCGGCCCGGGTCGCGTCGGGCAAACTGCGGCTGGAGTTCCACCCGACCAACCTGTGTGAAATTGTTCGCGTTGCCTACCAGGCGCAGAAGCCGGTCGCGGACCAACATGGCCTCGAGTTTACCCTTATGAACGAATGCGAAGAGATAATCGTATTCGGCGATGCCGGAAGGCTGCAACAAGTCTTTACGAATTTGATTTCTAATGCTATCAAGTTCACGCCCGACGGCGGGAAAGTTTCGGTGGAGACAAAGCGGACCGGCGAAACCGTTTCCGTCCACGTAAGAGACACGGGTTATGGAATTAATCCGGAGGCTCTGCCTAATATTTTCCGCCAGTTCTCGCAAGGTGAAATTGGACAGAGCCGAAGCAATACCGGCCTCGGCCTCGGTCTCTCGATCGTCAAGATCCTTGTCAACAAACACAACGGAGCCGTCAGTGCGCTAAGCGAGGGACTTGGCAAAGGTTCGGAGTTTGTCGTCACGCTGCCTTTGACAGATTCAAAACTTCCAGTGCGCCAAAAACAAGAAATCGCGCCTTCGCCAAATCGTCGTCCGTTGTTGGACAAGCGAATTCTGATCGTCGAAGACGATCCCGATTCGCGCGAAGTACTGCAGCTATTCCTGGAACAGTCCGGAGCTCAGGTTCTGACCGCGGAATCGGCAAAAGTTGCCATGGAAATCCTGACGGGTGCCGGTAACGGCTTGCTGGATCTGATCATCTCTGACCTGGCAATGCCGGAGGAAGACGGTTACTCGCTTCTCTCACGCATCCGGCAGATGTCGACGGATCGCGGCGGGGCGATCCCGGCCATTGCTCTCAGCGCGTTTACGACCGTCGAAAGCAAACAGAAAGCTTTCGAATCGGGTTTCCAGCTTTACTCGACCAAGCCGTTCGAGCCGGATAAGCTCGTCCCGGATATTCTGCGCCTGACGACCGAATCAGAACGTTAGTTAGCTGAATCTCGCCTCAATGACGTCGCCGGTCCGTGTGCCAAGGGTCGCGGTCAGGCGAGGATAGGTTTCATGCTCCGTTTCCAGATCGTCGATGCCAAGCAGCATTTCGGCCTCTCGAATTGCAGTGATCGAGCCCTCGATCTCCATGAACAAGCCAAACGGAAGCTCGTCCAAAACTACCTCGGTAGTTTTCAGGGTCCACGTCTTTCGTCTTTTCTCGTAAATAAGTTTCGGGCTGAGGTCGAGCTCCGCAAGTATTCTCGCCACTGCGTCTGAATCGGAGATCTCGGTTTCGTATTCGACTTGCTGTTTCACATCGGCTTGATCGCCGACGCGGCGTTTGAATGTCAGAACCGCGCGATCCTGCGTCCGGCGGATGCGAACAATACCGCCCGTCCGCTCTAAAGCATCGCCGCCGTAGATCGTGTTCTCTTCGAAATCCTCGCCTACAAAAATTGCCCCGATTTCGTTCAAATAGGTGACGATCTCAATTCGACGGTCGGGCGATAGCCGATATTTTTTTTCTATCTCAAGCATTCGGTCTCACTAAGCTTGTCTGATCCACTTCCATACCTCTGGTATCGTCGCGCGCTTCCCGTACATGAGCATTCCAACCCGGTAAACTCGCGAAGCGAGCCAGATCAATCCGGCGATCGCGACGGCATTAATGACAAAGGAAAGTCCGATCTGCCAGAAGGGTGGGGTTTCCGAGAGTATGCGAACCGGCATCGTGATCGGAGCAAAGAACGGCGCGATCGAGACCCAGAACGAGAGGTCGGAATTCGGATCCCGTACAACAGCAAAGCTGAAATAGAATCCGATCAGCATGAGCATTATCGGAGGAAAGGCAAACTGTCCTCCTTCCTGAACCGTGGTTACCATAGAACCTATCAACGCGAAGATCGAAGCGTAGATAAAAAACCCGAGCAGGAAGAAGACGAGAAAGTAGAAGATCATGAGCGGCGATATAGCCGGAAGAGCGCCGACCACCGCGGACAGGTCCGTTTGAAGCGCGACGACGCTTATGATTATGGCAGCGGACGCGACCCAAATACCGAGTTGTGTAAGACCGGCGAGTCCAACGCCGACTAGTTTTCCCATCATCAATTCGAACGGCCGTGCGGACGAAAACAATATTTCGGCGATTCGGGTCTCCTTCTCTTCAACGACCGCGCCCATGATCGCCTGGCCGTATATCGCGAGCGTGATGTAAATCATCAGTCCGATCACGAACGAAGCTACGATCGTTCCGCCTGTGTTCCGCTCTTCGCCGCGCTCGTCGATTCCCTTCGCGTCGAAATTTACATCTTGGCTTAGTTCTGCGAGTCTCTTTTCGCTGATATTCGCGTCCGAAAGGCGCTGCGAGCGGACCGCGTCGTTCAGAGCGTCTCTGAAATTACCACCAACAAAGTCTCCCGCTTTGCGCGATCGAAATTCGAACGACGCTTCCTCAGAATTTATATCCTCGGGAATAATGAGATACGCGTCCGCTTGGCCGTTGACGAGCATGGAATTAAGTTCCGACCGAATGGTCGTGGTCAGGGCGCCGCCGGTCGGATAATCGATGAATTCGAAACTTTCTGAAAATTGCTCAGTCCCGCGTTGTGTCTGCGCTTCCGGCGTCTGCGTCAGATCTTCGAGCGATTTTTCCGCCGCCCGTCGAGCTCTGGCGTCCATCTGTTCCACGGAAAGATTAGCTTTCAGCCGCGGCGAGATCTTGCCTGTCGGATCGGCAATAACGATTCGCGTCGGTTCTCCCTTCAACGAAAAAATTACCGCCGGAACGACCGCAAAACATGCGGCGAGAAACGGCAGCAGAAGCGTGCCGATCAGAAATGACCATTTCAGTACGACCTTTTTATATTCGTGTTTTACTACGGCAAGGAATTTTCTCATCGTTATAGATCGCTTTCGTGACTTCCCCGGATTTTGTCGATGAAAATGTCATTGAGACTTGCTTCGACCTGTTCGAACTTTGAAATAACGGCACCGTCATCAATGAGCTTCCGGAGCAGTGTCTGCGGACTAGTTCCGTCGGTTAAATGCAAGATCACTTCGTCGGCATGTTCTGTTTGTTTGGACACGAGATTTGGATCTGCGAGAACGCCTTCACCCCCGGTCAACCGTACCGCAATTAGATTTCGCCCGTAACTCTCCTTTACTTCGCGCAAACTTCCGGAGATAACCTTCCGAGCTTTGTTTATGAGAAGAATGTCGTGGCAAAGTTTTTCTGCTGTTTCCATCAAGTGCGTGGAGAAGATTATCGTTTTGTCCTGCGTTTTGAATTCGGATATGACGTCGATCAGAAATTCGACATTCAACGGATCGAGTCCCGAGAAAGGCTCATCGAGAATTAAAAGGTCGGGGTCGTGCATGACCGTCGAAATGAACTGGACCTTTTGCTGCATGCCTTTCGATAGATCGGTCGTCTTTTTCTTTTTCCACTCGCCGAGGTTCATTCGTTCGAGCCAAAAATCCATCTTCTTCTCCGCATCCGCGCTCGAGACGCCCTTTAGCTCCGCAAAATATCGGAGCTGATCGACGATCTTCATTTTCTTATAAAGTCCCCGCTCTTCGGGCAGGTAACCGATCCGATCCTGAAGCGCGTGCGAGATCTTCTGTCCGAACAACTCGATCGAACCTTCGTCCGGCACCGTGATTCCGACGATCATCCGGATCGTTGTCGTCTTACCGGCGCCGTTCGGGCCAAGAAAGCCGAATACTCGTCCGGCCTTCACCTCGAAACTCAGATCTTCGACCGCAGAGAAATCCCCGAAGCGTTTGGAGACATCCCGCACGCGCAGTGTAACGTTGTGTTCTGCCATAGGTTGCCGTCCAAGATTAGCATAGGTATTATTTGTTTGCTGACCTTGACCCGCTGCACCAACAACGCACTTATCATGGAAATTTTCGTTTATAGAAAAGGATGTGAGACCGTTGAGGAAGGCATCTCGCCCGATCAGCTACCCGAGTTGCTCGCCGACAAAACTAACGTCATTTGGGTCGATCTCCTCGGGGAGACGCCCGAACAGGTCGAACATTCTGTCGACATCCTGACGAACATTTTCAAGTTCCATCATCTGACGGTCGAGGATTCGATCGAGACAAGGAACCAGCCAAAGATCGAAGCGTTTCCCGACTACTTGTTTTTCATCGTCCACGGCGTCAAGCCGGACGAGACAAGCTCTTCGAATTTCGTCACAAAGGAGCTCGACGCATTTCTCGGGGAGAACTTTGTCGTCACATTTCACAAGGAAAGGTTTCGCAGTATCAAAGCCGTCAAGCAGCAGTTGCGCAGCAGCACGTTCGCCTGCAGCCGAGGTGCGGCCTATCTGCTGCATCAGATCCTCGATCACCTTGTCGATCTATATATGCCGATCGTCGATGACTTCGACGACGCTATAAACGAGCTCGAAGAGCGGGTGCTTAGGATGAAAAGCGGCAGCGGGATTCTGGAGGAGCTTATGGACCTGCGCCGTAGCGTTGCCAGGCTCCGCAGGATCTCGGCCCGGCAGCTCGACGTGCTGTATCGAATGTCGCACGGAGAGTTTCCGCAGATACCGTCGCATATTCTTCCGTTCTTTCGCGACGTACACGATCATCTGCAGCGCATCTCCGACCTTGCCGAGAGTTACCGCGACCTGGTCGGCGGACTCTTTGACATCCATTTCTCCGTTATCGCGACGAAGACCAACGAGGTGATGAAAACCCTCGCTGTAGTGTCCGCGATAATCCTGCCGCTGTCGCTGATAGCCGGCATCTACGGAATGAACTTTGAGAACATGCCGGAACTGAGGAGTCGAAATGGCTATTTTCTGACGCTGGGGGTGATGCTTGTTGTGACACTAATATTGCTTGTCTATTTCTGGCGTCGCGGCTGGATATTACAGAAAGGCGCGGTGGCCGCACCTGAGAGCGCGAAATCAGACAAGTAGGCCTTGCCAGATCTTTCTCACCTGCGCGTCTCCATAGCCATAAACTCCGGCCCTCGCTTTGAATTCGCAAAAGACCTCATCAAATTCCGATACGCCGTCACGGAAGATCTCACCGACGATCTTCTTGGGACGAGATTCTTTTTCGGACGCCGCAATGCAAACTTCGCGAAGCTTTGGGAAGGCGGCAGATTCGATCATCGAGAGCGCTTCAAGTTGGCGATGATCGTTGATCCGGCATGCCGTCCAAAGATCTGAACCCAGTCGAATGTCGTCCGGCGACAATTTCACGCGAGAGTCGAAGCATTCTTTCAGATCGTGCGGTGTAAGTCCTCCGAATCCCTCCCACACATTCTCGTCCGATAATTTGAATGGGGCGACGCGAAAAATATCGGCCGTCGATTCCGACAGTAGACTCAAACAGAACCACATGTTCGTCTGGCAGAACAATTCGTACTCAAACCAGAGATTGATCTGAGAATCTGCTCCCAGCGCGTTGAGCTTCGCAAACTCGCGAACAACAGTTTCGTGATAGTCATCGCTCGCGTCGGGATACTCGTGAGCCAGAAATCGAGCACGGTTCTCCCAGAACTGAGGCAGTGTCGAGCCCGAAACATCGCCAACCACCAGACATTCCCGACAAACCGCGATCTCACCTTCTATACCGCTATCCTCAAACGCGCCCAATGTTGCATCGCCCGGTAAAACATGAAGGATCATATCGATAAACTCACTGCGTGAATGATAGACAAGCAAACTCCGGCGTACACGCCGGCCAGCAGGTCGTCGGCACAAATGCCGATGCCCCCGCGGAGAGATTGGAGACTATCGATCGGGTATGGCTTCCAAATATCGAACAGTCGAAATAGCAAAAAGCCCGCTCCGATCAGCAGCCATGAAGACGTAAAGGGGATGAAAAGAAAGACAACGAGTTGGCCTAAGACTTCGTCGACGACTGCCTCGGGTGCATCCGTGTTGCCGAGCAATTCGATCGATCGACTCGCGGCCCAAATGCCAACGAGAATGAATACCAGAAAAGCGACGAGGATAATGGCATGGATCGTCGCGACGATAGCTTCAGGTGACTGATTGGTGGCCGAATAACGAAATGCAGTGAATGTCGAAGCGAGCAGCGCATAGAATCCGATCCCCACGAGCGAACCGTACGTTCCCGGTGCTATCGGAAGATAGCCGACACCAAACGTAGTAACCGCGAGCGATATATAATCGAGAACTCCGGCAGGTTTTCGCTTTTCAACCGAGCTTTTTGCCATCGGGTTTCTCTCCGAAATAACTGATAACTGATCACTAGCGTTGCGTTAAGGCTTTGTATAGTTCTTTGAAAACCTAAGTAGATAAGGAGTTAGACGCCGTTTCGATTCTGGACGATTTGAAAATGGGATTGGCATAGACTGCCTCTTAT
>JBBKXD010000297.1:0-5143 GCA_037969295.1 Pyrinomonadaceae bacterium
TTGGTCTTCGTGCGAAAATCGTCGGTGTTCAGCAAAGCCGCCGCACCGGCGAAATCTTTGTTATCGAACTTGATCTTGGCCCGCAAAAGTTTGGCCAGCAGGCCGGTTCGCTTCCCGGCAAAGCGCGATTCGATGCCCGCGATGTACGCGTCCGAAGGCATTTGCCCACCACGCGTCATCTGCCGCAGATTCGCGAGGGCCTGTTCCTCGGTCTGCTGGGCCGAACAGCTAACGGAAAAAAACGTCAAAGTGACGATAAATGCGAAAACGATTCTGAGAAAAGGACAAACCATCTGTTAAAAAGCTCCTGGGTATTTGATGCTAATGCGCGGCGGGCGTTCAAAAAGTTTCTGCAGCACAATTTCGTTTCAATGAGACTTGGAAAAATATATGATAGCAAAGAAATTCCGCTGCCCGGAGATGTCCCAAATGAGAAAGGTAGTTTTCCCGATTGCTCTCGTACTTCTGTTCTCCGCCTCGATCTGCGCTCAAAACGCACGACCGGTCGCCACGCCTACGCCCTCCGATGACGGCGATGTCGTAAAAATAACCACCGCGCTGATCCAGGTCGATGTAACGGTTACCGACCGCAGCGGAAAGATCGTGACGGATCTCAAACCTGAAGAAATAGAGATCTTCGAGAACGGTGAGAAGCAAAAGATCACAAATTTTTCGTTTGTCTCCAACCTCCGAACGACAGACGAAACCGTCAGGAAAGCGTCTGAGAAGCCAGTCATCATACCGCCCTCAGCGATCAGGGCGGAGCGTGTCCGTCGAACGATCGCACTCGTGGTCGATGATCTGACGCTGTCGTTCACAAGTACTTACTATGTCCGCCGCGCCCTCAAGAAATTTGTCGACGAGCAAATGCAGGAAGGTGATCTTGTCGCAATCATTCGAACCGGAGCCGGAATCGGCGCACTGCAACAGTTTACAAATGACAGGCGTCAGCTATACGCAGCCATCGACAAGGTCCGATGGAATCCGATCGGTACAGGAAATATCGGATCATTTGCTCCGCTTGAGGCCAAGATTGACACCGGGCAGCCCCCGCGAGAACCCGAGGCGGGCGAACGTACACCGGAAGGCGCACAGCGCGAGGCTGCGGAATTTCGCGAGAGCCTCTTTGCCACGGGCACGCTCGGCGCCCTCAATTATGTTGTTCGAGGCATGAGCGAACTGCCGGGGCGAAAGTCGATCTTGTTATTGTCTGACGGCTTCAAACTTTTCTCCGAAGATGCTCTCGGATTTCGGGAATCCGGCCGTGTGATGGAAACCCTCCGTCGGCTGGTTGATTCGGCGAATAGAGCGTCGGTCGTAATCTACACGATGGATGCGCGGGGCCTCGAGGTCACGGGACTCACGGCGGCTGATGATACGAGGGGCCGAAGCCTGGATGAAATCGGGGAGGAAATGTCGCGCCGCCGTGACAAGCTTTTTGACACGCAGAGCGGCCTTCAATCCCTCGCACGGCAGACCGGCGGCATCTCGATCGTCAACAGCAACGACCTGAGCGGAGGGATCCGAAAAATTCTGGATGACCAGAGCTACTACCTGCTCGCATACGAGCCGGACGATTCTACTTTCGACCCCAAGGTGAGCCGCTTCAATAAGCTCGAGATCAAAGTAACCAGGCCGGGAACGCGAGTCCGTTACCGAAGCGGATTTTTTGGCGTCAGCGATGAGAAGATAGTCAGGCCCCCGGAGACACCGACTCGACGGCTAATGAACGCGCTGACATCGCCGTTCGCCGTCAACGAGATCTCGCTAAAGCTAAACGCGCTCTTTTACGATTCGCCCAAGGAAGGCTACATCATCAGGTCGCTTGTCCATATACGGGCGCAGGACCTGAAATTTACCGACGAACCGAATGGCGATAAGAAGACAATCTTCGACCTGATCGCGATCGGCTTTGGAGATAATGGAGCCGCCGTCGATCAAACTGCGAAGACCTACACCCTGATCTTGAAAAACGAGGTGTTCGAGAAAATGCTCAAGACGGGCTTTGTGTACGATTTCTCGATTCCGATCAAGAAGGCCGGGGCGTATCAACTGCGAGTCGCGTTGCGTGATCACGGAAGCGACAAGCTTGGATCCGCGAACCAGTTTGTCGAGGTTCCAAATCTGAAAAAGGGCCGTCTTGTTCTTTCCGGGATCTTGCTCGAGAACCTGGACTACGCAGATTGGCAAAAGCGTAACGCCGGTCAACTCGTAGGGAGATCCGATCCGCTGGGCGACACATCGTTGCGACAATTCAAGCGCGGTACTGTCTTGAGTTACGGGTTTACCATTTATAACGCAAAGATTGCCGGCAACGCGCCGAACCTCAGCTATCAAACGAGGATCTTTCGTGAGGGACAACCGATTTTCGAAAGTTCCACACAACCCGTCCCGAGTTCGAGTAATCGTGACGCGAAGGGTGTCAATCTTACCGCCGCACTTGCTCTTGGAACGGAGATGGAGCCCGGTGATTACGTTCTTCAGATTGCGATAACGGACAATTTGTCAAAGCCAAAAGAAAATACCGCGACACAGTTTGTACAGTTTGAAATTATCGACTGAGGCAAAAGCGGCAGAGTTAACGCCTCGATAGCGGGTTTTGATTTTCGCTTCGCTTATCACTACCCTTGTTTTTTATGTTTGCGATCAAGTCGATAGAACTCACCGAGATAAACCTTCCGCTCGTACATTTTTTCGAAACCAGCTTTGGCCGGACGTACGAGCGCCGCATTATTCTCGTCCGTGTCGAAGATAGTGATGGCGCCGACGGCTGGGGCGAGATCACCTGCGGCGAGGGGCCGGGTTACTCGGACGAATGGACAGATTCGGCGTGGGTCACGGCGGAGAAGATCCTCGCACCAATGGTCGTCGGGAAAGAAGTTGAAAGCGCGTCTCAAATTTTCGATCTGATGAAAAGAGCCCGCGGGCATCGAATGTCGAAGGCAGGGATCGAAACGGCATGCTGGGACCTCGAGGCGAAGAAGCTCGGCGTGCCGTTGTGGCGGCATCTTGGCGGAGTGAATCGCGAGATCGCGTGCGGTGTCTCGATCGGCATCCAGGATTCGGTCGAGCAGCTCATCGACAAGATTCAGACGGAGATCGACGCCGGTTATCAACGCATCAAGATCAAGATCGCACCGCATTGGGACTACGACGTCATAAAACGGGTGCGTGAAAAGTTTGGCGGCATTCCTCTGATGGGTGACGCGAATTCGGCGTACACGCTTGCGGATATCGATAAACTTCGCAGTCTGGATGAATTCGATTTGATGATGCTCGAACAACCTCTGCCGTATGACGACATCATCGATCACGCCGAGCTCCAGCGACAGATAAAGACGCCCATCTGTCTGGACGAGCCGATCAAATCTCCCGACGATGCTCGGAAAGCGATCGCGTTGAAGTCCGGCAAGATCATCAATCTAAAAAACGGACGTGTCGGCGGGCATGCGCAGTCGAAGCAGATCGAACAGATCTGCCGGGAAGCCGGAATGCCCGTCTGGTGCGGCGGGATGCTCGAATCCGGCATCGGCCGTGCGCATAACATCGCGATCTCGACTCTTGCAGGTTACACGATGCCCGGTGATGTCTCCGCCTCTAAACGCTATTGGCACGAAGACATAATCGAACCCGAGGTTGAAGTTTCCTCGTCGGGTACGATCATCGCTCCGGACGCACCGGGGATTGGATTTGAGGTGCTACGGGATCGAATTGAACGGGTGACTGTAAAACGAAAGGGGATCGATGCGTGATAACCATGAAGGCATGATGGAAGTCGTCGATGCCTTCGAAAAGGATAACCATTACTTTGCCGTTGTTGAACTCCGCGGAAAAAGGTTTCGGTTTGGAGTGTCGCATCAGGGCTATCTGACATTGAAAAACGCGATGCAAATGAGGCCGTTCGACTTAATGCCAGGACGCCGTTATAGGTATTTCTATGCTCAGTCGTATAGGAGCTTAGGTAGTGAAAACTTTTCAATGGACATGCGCATTGAACTGGATCGGGATGCAACAAGTGTGACGCTGGCTGTTCCGAAGGAACTCCACGCTAATCTTCTTTGGTTTAGCAGACTTGAAAAAATGGCGGACGCTGAATATCTAGAGGTCAAAGAATGAGTGCTTCAGAACCAAAATAGGGTCATCGATGGACCGCCGGCATCCTGCCGGCAACGCCGCTTGCGGCGTAAAGGTTGATCAGGAAGGCATCCCGTTTTAGATGGAACGCCGGCATCCCGCCGGCAAACGCCGCTTGCGGCGTAGAGCGCGATCGAGAAGGCCTCCCGATTCTTCCAGGCGGTTCGAATTTAAACTAATTCAAGAAGTCGAAGCGTGCTTTTCGATATGATCGGATCTTTACATCGCTTCGCGATGTTGCCGGCAAGATGCCGGCGTTCCATCAGAGCGATATTTGCCGGCACGATGCCGGCGTTCCAATAGAGCGACACTTGCCGGTAAGATGCCGGCGTTCCCACATGAACGACAGCAAATCTCCCAAAGGCTGGTACTCCCGCGGCTACTTGCCACATTTTGACGCCGGCGAAGCTCGGACACAGTTTATTACCTGCCGGTTGTATGATTCGCTTCCCCAGGAGCTCCTGGCGAAAATCCGGAAAGAGATCGAGATAAGAAAACCGAACGACATCGAACGGGAGACACTTCTACTGGCGGAGAAGTATCTCGATAAGGGTTATGGTCAGTGTTTTCTCGGCAGGCGAGAGGTCGCTGAAATAGTCCGGGATTCTTTGACGAAGTTGGATGGAGACAGATATACATTGAAAGCCTGGGTTGTCATGCCGAATCACATCCATTTACTCCTGCGGCCACTTGCTGGTCACACGCTGGAGGAAATCATGCATTCGTTCAAATCGTATACTGCCTTGCAATCGAATCGTGCTCTGCAACGGGAAGGTCAATTCTGGATGCGGGAGACGTTCGACCGCTACATTCGGGACACGGATCATTTTGGACGGGCGTTCAGGTATATTGAGAATAATCCTGTTAAGGCCCGGCTCTGCAAGAAACCAGAAGACTGGGAATTCAGCAGTGTATGGGAACGCCGGCATCTTGCCGGCAATGATCGCGAAGCAATCTAGAAACTGCACCAGGTACGCCGCAAGCGGCGTTTGCCGGCAGGATGCCGGCG
>JBBKXD010000298.1:0-4029 GCA_037969295.1 Pyrinomonadaceae bacterium
GCCCAGAAGTAAGGTGAGCTCCAGCGTTTCTGCTGCCTCATCTCGATCTTTGCGGCCCGCAGAGCGGAGGCCGGGCGCATATTTTCCTTCAACATCTTTTGATAAAAGGTCTTCATCAACTCGGCCGTAGCGATGTCGTCTACCTTCCAGAGACTCGCGAGGACTCGCGGGCTTCCGGCGTACATAAAGCCCCGGGTCAGGCCTATCAACCCTTCACCGCGGATCTCCTTCCCGAGCGCTGTCTGACAGGCGCTCAGCACTACGAGGTCGGCATTCAGTTTCATGTTGTAGATCTCGTTGAGCCGCAGAAAACCGTTGACCGGCTCGCCCCTTTCGTTGAACAGTGAGAGGACAACGCCGGACAGTTGCGGATATTCGCTGTTGAGGATTCCGTGGGTGGCGAAGTGTACGATCCCGTATTTCGAGAGGTCGACACCGACCAGTCTTTCCCGGCTCGCTTCAAAATCGAGGGCCTTGAATGACGTGGCCGGTGCGTTGGAAAAAATGGCTTCAGCTTCGCGACGCGAAAAAGGAAGTCGGGGAATTTCGTACGTGTCGGTCCCGTTTGCTCGAGATAGAAATCGGGGATCGAAAAGATCGCGGCTGATCAAACTTTCAACAGTCCGTGTGCCCGCCGGACGACCGGCAGCCTTGAGATCCGCAAATCTTTCGTCGTCGGCAGAGAAGACCGGGTCGGCGAAGATCGCGACGGACCTCGGGGGAGCTGGCCGCCGCTCGGCCTCTTGCCTGAGAACCGCGACGACCGAAGCGGACGGCGCAAATTGTATCTCGTTCGAGACCAGGATCGGCTCTTTCGTCGCCCGGGCCCTCGGGTCCGGTAGGCTGGAGAACGGAAGATACTGCAGCGCTCCGTCGGCGACGATGACGATCCGCCTTGTGCCGATCGTCTCGGCTGCGGGTTCGAGCAGTATTCTGCTCAAAGCTTCCGCCGCCTGCGTGAACGACGCGGTCGATACGCGCTCTTTCTGGCTATCGCTGAGATCGCTATAAACAGTCTTGACCAATGCTTCGATCTCGGAACGTGGCGGAAGCATGAAACTCTTGACGCCGTCCTGAGTGATCGTCCAGAGAAAGCTCCGCTTCGTACCGAGCGTGTAGTTTAGCAAGATCGTTTTTTCGTCCAGCAGAGTCTGAACCGCCCCCCACCGCAAAGGCCGCGGCTGCATCAGCTCGGCGTAACGCGGGCTTTGTTTCCGGATGGCGGTTTCGATGCGTGCAAGCTCGGTCGTAAGCAATGCGATGTCCGACTTCGGCGCGGTAAATGGCGCGTCGGGGGGATCGTCGAGCACGAGCCTGAATTGTAGATCCATCGTCGAGAACTGCTCGCGGGCCGCCGTGTTGAGCTGACTCCGGATCCGATCCTCTTGTTCAAGCAGCGCGGGCTCGACACCATGGCGGATATCCGCTCGGGCCACCTTTAGCGAGTCAAGAAGAGCTCGCGCACGTCGGCGTTCGCTGACGTTGAACGCTTTCCCGTCAAAGCCGGCATCCGGCTCTTTCTCATGACGCTCCATCAGAAAGTCGATGTATTCGTCGAAGGGCGCGAACAAACTTGAAAAGTAGGAAGCCCGCTGTTCCGGCATCACGACGTCAGTTCGAAGCGACTCAGAGATTCTCACCGCCTCCTGAAACTTAAGGTCCGCGACTGCGGGACGGTTCAACCTCCGGTGGATTCCGGCAGTGATCGTGCGCAGTTTCAGCAACTGATCGAGTCGTCCGTTCTTTTGAACCAGCAGCTCAACTCTGCTTACATATGAAAATGCTTTTTCGGGATCGCCGAGCCGGGCCGCGTGAGTTGCCATGCTGAGCAGGGTGTCGATCAATCCACTTTCATATCCGGTCTTTTCGGAGAGCTCGAGCGCGGCCGCAAAGTGTGCCGAAGCCTCGACGTTGTTACCGATCGAACTTTGAAGCTCGCCGGCGTTCGTATTGATCACTATCTCAAGGACCGCGTTTGCGTCTGGTGATGTCAGACGTATTCTCGGTTCCGTCGCAGATTCAGCTCTGACCGTCTGCAGCAATTTTAAGTTCCAGGCGTAGAGGTCAAGCGCGGTTCGCGTGTCCCCCCGCTCGGAGTGGATCTCGGCGATCCTGCTTAAAGCATCTGTCTTTGCAGAAACATATACGGGCCGAATATTTTCAGGACCATTCGATATCTCGTTATCAGCGAGCGCCACGATCCGCTCGTAAAGCTCGACCGCGTTCTTGTCCTGAGCGTGCTGTTTGTATATCCACGCTATGTTGAGAAGAGAGGAAATATATAAACGCCGATCGGTGGCCGTGACCGATTCCGCCTGGACCTTTTGAAGGCGCGAATGGGCGGAAGAAAGGTCTCCCAATTTGATCTGGGCAAGAGCGGACTGAAATAGGTAATTGACACTGGATGGCGAACCGGCCTCTACTGCTGTTCTATATGCTTTGTCGTATGCCTCGACCGCTTCAACGAAGCGGCCCTGGCTCAAAAATGCCGACGCCAACTGCCCAAGCGTCGTCATTTTGAGTGTCTTGTCCTTGATCCCCTCCGCCGCCGCGAGGCTCGCCTCGAGGTATAGATTTGCCTGCCGAAAATCTCCTTTTTGAAAATAGATAGACGCCAGGCTGTTATATGCCTGAGCCTTACTCTCTTTATCGTCGATCTCGTCTGCGAGGGTGCGAACCTTTTCATAGTATTCGAGAGCCCGTGCGAGATCTCTTCTACGGTGGTAAAGCGTGGCAAGCTCTCGCGCAGTCCACACGATATCCTGTCGCGCCGAGGTCGCGCCGCGACGAGATATCGCGAGCGCATTTAGAAATTCTTTTTCGGCGAGATCCCATCTCTCCAAATACGCGTAGGCGATGCCGAGACCGCGACTTGCCAGATTTCGATCCGGCGTCATCTCCGGCCGCCTGCTGTATCGCTGCAACCGCATGGCGGCGGTCAGTACTCTTTCTCCCGGCGCGTTACTGTTTCTGAGCCTGACGATCTCAAGCAGAAGAGCTCGGCCGAGTCCCATGCGCGCAACTTCGGGATCCGCGGCGAGCGCGGCGTCCGCCGCATCTTCGGTCGGCGCAGCAGCGATCTGCGACGCCAGATCACTTACTCTTGTATCCGCCGCGTTCGTCGAACTGGATCGTGAAGAAGGAGACGCGAGCCGGAGCCGATCGGGCTCGACCTTTTCAGACTGAGCGGTGGTTGACATGCTAAGGGAAAGGACGCCAAGAAGTACTGCCAGGCCTATCAAGTCTGTCGCGGGCTTGCCTCGAAGCGCTCTACATCTTGCGGTCCTTAACATACCGTACGGGTGAATTTTGCCGGCACTCCAGCGCCGCTGAATTTTAAGGTCGGGCGGCTTCATTTTTTCAGAAACTAAGGGTTTGCTGTCGGCGAAGTCTAGCAGTATTTATCTGTCTCGGTCAATGATTTTGCGGCGAGCAGCAATGTGCGCTACTCAGACTCAGGTAAACAAAAAACTAAGTGGAAAACTTTGCGATCCGATCGGCCTTGCAGGCTTCGCGCCCACGAGGTTTCGATCCGCGGCCACTCCGACGAACTGAGAAGATCGTTTTCCAGTAACTCGAACCCGGCGGCCTTATACTTCGGGATCAAGTACGAGTGGAGAATGATAGGTGTGAGTTCGGGAATATCGAGGCGCTCGATCTCAGTCCGGTCACGGATCGGATCGATACCGATGACGATCTCGAGCAAACATCCGGGCGACGCGATCCGGCGGAGCGATGCAAGAACGTCTGCGTCGGCCCTTACGACAGCTTTCAATAAGCTGCCCCATGGGAAATGGATGTGGATCTCGTCGGCCGATGCCGCTAACTCTTCGGGCAGGTCTTCGACCGCTGCCTGGATGAACATCGCGTTCGGCAGGCCGCCTTTAGTGGCTTTCCTCGTCGCCTTCATCGACGTTTTTTCGAGAGCCTTGGCGTTCGCGTCGATGCCGATGTAGAACTTGTTCGGGTTTGCCCGGGCCGCGGCCGACACAAAGCGCCCGTCGCCCGTCCCGATGTCTATTACCACGC
>JBBKXD010000299.1:0-3600 GCA_037969295.1 Pyrinomonadaceae bacterium
GTCCGCTTCGGAAAGTTGAGCGACAGTAGGACCTGAACATCCTGAGCTTTCAGACGGTCACTGACCTTCCATGCCTCTTGTCCGCCCGCAATTATCGCCTTGAGATTGAACTCTTTCGCAAAATCCAGGGCACGAATTATCTCGTTCTCGCGGTTCGCATTAAAGACGATCGGCATCTGTTTGTTGAGGATCGGAAAAAGCGCTTCCAAAGACGGATCTGCATCCGGCCGCTTCATGCCACGCGGATTAGCGGCGTACATCTTCTGGAGCCCCTGTAAGCGCTGTGCGTCGAGAAACATTTGCCGGAGAGCGGAAAACGTTCCAAGCAGAGAGCCCGGATATTGCCCGCTGATCGTCGCAAAGGATACATGCTCGGCGAACGGCGCTTTTACAATCATTCCCGAGACGGCGTCACCCGCGAGATTGATGATCGCCGATCGGCCATTGAAAATTCCGGTGCGGCCGACCGTAACTACTGTGGTGAACCCTGCATTTCGATTCGTTTCAAACTGGGCATCGCCGCTACGAAGGTCTTCGGCCGCATCAAGCTCGGGACGAAGTCCGGCTGGATAATTAGAATTTGACTGAGGCGCTGCTTGCTGTGCGGCTGCTGCTGCTCCGCCGCCCCCCGCGGGTGCGGGTGTCGGCGTGCGCGGACTTTGCATTCCAACGCTCGTCAGCGCGTCGACGAATCCCGGGTAGACAGTTAACCCCGCTCCGTCAAAAATCTGAGCATCTGCCGGCGCCTTTACGTCGACTCCGACTGCCTCGATCAGGCCGTCGCGGACGACGACCGTGCCGTTTTCGATAGTCGGCCCCGAGACGGTAACGATCCGAGCATTCGTGATGGCGTACGACTGGGCGTTTATCGACGCCGTGACCAGACCCGTCGCTGCGAAAGCGAACAAAGCAAACTTAAGTTTCATAAAAGTAGATGCGGAGTGAAAACCTGGATTTTGGTTTACCGAAGAGGATAATTGAAAAGTTTCGGAAAGGAAAGGGGGGGGGATTTGGAATGCGGATTGCGGAATCGCTTCGATTAGCATTTTGGGTCCCATCGCGACCATAGGGTGCCAGAGGTGAAGATTCCGCTCTCCGCACTCCTAAGACCGCGAGCTTCCATCTGCTAAACTTGTCTCATGGCTGCAGTAGTTTTGTTCGATGGGGTATGCAACTTTTGCGACGCGTCCGTAAATTTTGTCATCGAACATGACCGCGATGGATATTTCAAATTCGCACCTTTGCAGTCCGAGGCGGGGGAATCACTCGCTAAAGAATATCGGCTGGAATCGGAGATCAATAAACCTACGGACGAGAGAGGTCTGCTCCCGATCGACTCGGTGATCCTGATCGAAGACGGCAAGGCCTATACGCACTCATCTGCAGCCATTCGGATAGCCCGGCACCTCGGCCGACCGTGGTCCTGGTTTTATGCATTCATCGTCGTACCGGCGCCGGTTCGCGATCTTTTCTATCGTCTGTTTGCGAAATACAGGTACCGCCTGTTTGGGCGGAAGGACGAGTGCATGTTGCCATCGCCCGAAATAAAGGCAAGGTTTTTATAATATGAAAGCAATTTGGAACCGACAGACATTAGCTGAGAGCGACGACACGGTTGTCGTCGAGGGGAATCATTATTTTCCAAAGGATTCGGTAAATACCGAATTTTTTCAGCCGAGTGAAACTCATACCGTCTGTGGTTGGAAAGGTACGGCGAGCTATTATGACGTTGTCGTCAACGGCGACACGAACCCCGACGCCGCGTGGTATTACCCGGAAGCGAAGCCCGACGCAAAAGAGATCGAAGGTTACGTTGCGTTTTGGAAAGGCGTCGAGATCGAGGAGTAGTCTTTCTTTGCGTCTTGGCGACTTTGCGGGAACCAGTTTTTCCCGCAAAGTCGCCAAGACGCAAAGGCAGAAAACCATGGCCTATTCACTCGAAACACTTGAATATTCAAAGCTGCTTGAGCTCGTCTCGCGGAATGCTCAGACGCCGATGGGCGAATTGCGGTTTGCTGATCTGCGCCCCCTGACGAATCGTCAACAGCTCGAGCGCAGCCTCGCCGCTATCGCGGAGACGGTCTTGCTGAACGAGGAAAAGCAGGTGAGGTGGTCGTTCAGCGGTCTGCAAGACCCCACGGATGCGGTCGCGATCTTAAAGATCAAGAACGCCACTCTCGAACCTACTCTGCTTTTAGAGGTCGCGCGCGTCTGCAGTCAGGCTCTGTTCGCCCGCTCGTCGATACAGCCGGAAAAAGAGTCGGCCGGTGTTTTGTGGCAGATCGTCGAGTTGATCCCTCCGACACTGCTTCCCGCACTCGGTCAAATCAACAAGAAACTTTTACCGGGCGGTGAGATCGACGATTCGGCATCGCCCGAGCTTGGTCGCCTGCGCCGCGAGATCAGCAGTCAGCGACAGAAGCTGACGAAGTCGCTTGAGGCTGTAATTCGCAATTCCGGCGCTGCGATCCAGGACGAGATCGTCACCGTCCGAAATGATCGATTCGTCATTCCCGTAAAGGCGGACTTTCGCGGCAAGGTCAGTGGCGTCGCACATGGATTTTCGTCGAGCGGCCAGACGGTTTTCGTCGAGCCGCTTGAAGCCATCGAGGCGAACAACGAGCTTCAGAACCTGAAAGGGAAAGAGGAACGCGAGATCGCACGTATTCTATTTGAGCTGACCGAAGGGCTTCGCGAGCAGCTCCCGGCGGTCGAAGCCGCCGTCGAGGCCGTGGCCGAACTTGATTTTATAAAGGCGAAGGTCGAGTTTGCCCGAAAGTTCAGCGCGGTTGTGCCCGAGATCTCGGGTGACGACACACTGGAACTTGTCGACGCGCGACATCCGCTGCTCGAAGAAAATCTTCGAAATGCGGAACGCGGAACGCGGAATGCGGAATCCTCGCCACATCGCTCTTCTGGTCGCAACGAACACACGACTTCTGACGACGGCGATTCCGCAGTCCGCGTTCCGCATTCCGCATTGCAAGCAGATCCGCAATCGCAAGACATCGTCCCCAGCTCCTTCACGCTTACTCGCGAAAAATCGGTGATGATCATCTCCGGTGCGAATGCCGGCGGTAAGACGGTCGTCCTAAAGACCGCGGGGCTTCTCAGCTTGATGGCGGTCTCCGGTTTGCCTGTGCCGGCAGCTAAAGCTCGCATTCCCTTCTACGCATCGGTCCTCGCGGACATTGGCGATCATCAATCGCTTGCCGCAAATCTATCGACATTCTCTTCGCACATGTCGAACATTGCCGGCATGATGCGTAAATGCCAGGCACCGGCGCTCGTACTGCTCGACGAAGCCGGAACCGGCACCGATCCGGAAGAAGGTTCCGCACTCGGCGTTGCGATCGTCGATCACTTTCGTCGTGCGTGTCGCGCACAGGTGATTGCTTCGACGCACTATCGCGGACTAAAGATCTATGCCGCGAATGACGAGAACGTCGTCAACGCATCGGTCGAGTTCGACGAGAAAACCCTGCAGCCGACTTACAAACTGCTGCTGGGATTAGCCGGAGCATCGTCGGGCATTCAGATCGCGAGCCGCTTCGGAATTTTGCCCGAGGTGATCGATGACGCCCGTGCGCATCTCGATGT
>JBBKXD010000300.1:0-14954 GCA_037969295.1 Pyrinomonadaceae bacterium
TCAATGCTCGAGAAGCTTCTTTCTCGCTGGAAGGGAAAGATGTTTGTTCTGATGCTGCTCGGTTTCGTCGCGACGAGCTTTATCATTACGATTACGCTTTCGGCCGCCGACGCGACTGCTCACATAATCGAGAACCCGTTTGTCGGTCACAATCTTCAGTTTCTCGATCACAAGATCATCGTCACGTTCATTCTGATCGGAATGCTCGGAGCGGTTTTTTTGCGTGGGTTTAACGAGGCGATCGGCATCGCAGTCGGCATCGTCGTGATATATCTGGCGTTGAATTTCGTCACCATTGCGTACGCGTTCTATGAGATCTGGGTCCACCCGGACGTATTTGGGAATTGGCAGGCGGCCGTGTGGTCGCATCCGAGTGTAGGCGGCAGCCTGATATGGATATTTCTTGCCTCGATGTTTTATTTTCCGAAGTTAGCTCTCGGCCTCTCGGGATTTGAAACCGGGGTTGTCGTTATGCCGCTGGTGAAGAGCGATGTCGCGGCTCCGCATCTCGATCAGATGAGACTGCTGCACGCAACGCGCGTAGACGACACCGAACTGCCGGCTGATGCCAAAGTGCATCTCGACGGTAGAATTCGAAACGGGAAGAAACTGCTCACCGGCGCAGCGCTGATAATGAGCTTTTACCTCGTCGGCAGCAGCATCGTTACGTCGATGCTGATCCCGCTCGAAAAGATCCGCGAGGGCGGTGAAGCTAACGGCCGTGCGCTGTCATATCTGGCTCACCAATATCTCGGGCACGGTTTCGGAACTGTGTACGACGTTTCGACGATCCTGATTCTCTGGTTCGCGGGCGCGTCGGCGATGGCCGGACTTTTGAATATCGTTCCGCGCTACTTGCCCCGTTATGGAATGGCGCCGGATTGGGCACGAGCGACACGGCCGCTCGTACTGATCTTTACCGGGATTTGCCTGCTCGTCACTGTTCTGTTTCGCGCCGAGGTCGATGCTCAGGCAGGTGCGTACGCGACGGGTGTTTTAGTATTAATGACCTCCGCCGCCGCGGCCGTCACCATTTCATCAAGAAAGCGGAAAGAGCGCGCGTGGATCTTCTATCTGGGTATCACAGTGGTTTTCATATACACGACGATCGTGAATATCTTCGAGCAGCCGAGTGGAATTCAAATCGCCTCGCTGTTTATCTTTGGCATTATTGCGGCATCGTTTGTTTCCCGGGCACTCCGCACTACAGAGCTTCGTGTCGATGCGATCGAGTTCGACGCCAAGGCCCAGGAATTTATCGACGAAGCCGCCGAAGGTGAGATCCGCATCGTAACGAATCGGCGTGAGGTCGGCAACGTCGGCGAATACCGATTCAAGGAACACGAAAAGCGAATCGACAATCACATCCCGGCAACCGATCCGGTTTTGTTCTATGAGATCGATCTCGGTGACGCTTCAGAGTTTAGTGGCGGGTTGAAAATTCGCGGCGTCGACGTCGACGGGTATAAGATCCTGCGAACGGAGTCACCGGCCGTACCCAACGCGATCGCCGCGCTTTTGCTTCACTTGCGTGACGCGACGGGTAAGATCCCGCACGTCTATTTTGGCTGGAGCGAGGGCAACCCGATCGTTTATCTGGCACGATATATTTTGTTTGGCGAAGGTGACACGGCGCCCGTAACGCGCGAGATTTTACGTCAGGCGGAAGACGATCCGGAGCGACGGCCGAATGTTCACGTCGGAGGCTAAGAGTCTGTTGAGTCTGTCGAGTCTGTCGAGGGGCGAGTGCATCGAGTCCAGCGGGGAACTCGCGGGATCCAAGTTCAAAAGGGTCTTCTTCTGTTTTTCCGACTCCGGGACTCGACAGACTCAACCTCCGATTGTTTAGTCGGCCCGTATTCGCGATACTTGCGGACACGGTTTTCGTACTTTGAATATGCCGAATAAAAAGCCGGGTCGGTTCTCGCGTTGGTTATATGGCGGGGTCGAGGAAATGGAGGGCCCGCACGAACGTGACGGAAATCATCACAAACATCCCTGGTGGAAGGTGATGTGTCTCACCGGCGTCGATTACTTTTCGACGCTCGGTTATCAACCTGGGATCGCTTTTCTCGCGGCTTCGGTCCTTTCCCCTGTTGCCACTCTAATCCTTGTACTGCTCACGCTTTTCGGCGCTCTGCCCATCTACAATCAGGTCGCGAAAGAGAGCCCGCATGGTGAAGGCTCGATCGCGATGCTAGAGAGGCTTCTTTCCCGATGGAAGGGAAAGCTTTTCGTTCTCATGCTTCTCGGCTTTGTCGCGACCGACTTCGTAATCACGATCACGCTCTCGGCCGCCGACGCGGCGGCCCACGCCCTTGAGAATCCATTCGTTCAGGATCGACTGTCGTTTCTCGAGCATCCGGTTCCCGTTACACTTGTTCTGATCTCATTACTCGGGATCGTCTTCCTGAGGGGCTTCAGGGAAGCCATCGGAATCGCGGTCTCGGTGGTCGCAGTTTATCTATTGCTAAATCTAGTCACGCTCGGCCGGGCGGTTTATGAGGTTGCGACACATCCGGATCTGCTGGCGAATTGGCAAACTGCGCTTTTTGCAACGAAAACATCAGGTGGTATCGGGGGCATGGCGGCGATAGTTGGGTTGTCCCTTCTCGTTTTTCCGCGGCTAGCGCTTGGTCTTTCAGGATTTGAAACCGGCGTTGCGGTAATGCAGCTGGTGAAAAGTCCGAACCGAATTGAAAACACTCGAAAGATGCTCATGACGGCCGCATTGATCATGAGCTTCATGCTGATTGCGAGTAGCTTTGTTACAAGCGTGCTAATCCCTGCCACCGCGTTTTGCCCCGCCATCAACTGCGGCAATACGGTAAAACGCGCTGAGCTTGTCGCTTCCTCGCCGACGTGTGCATGCACCGAGCTTGAGACGGCGACGGGGACCGTTCGAGGATCCGGCAAGGCCAACGGTCGAGCATTGGCGTATATCGCCCATACTTACTTTGGTGAGGAATTCGGCACGCTTTACGACATCAGTACGATCCTTATTTTATGGTTTGCTGGTGCCTCTGCTTTGGCGGGACTCTTGAATATTGTTCCGCGCTACTTACCCCGATACGGAATGGCACCTGAATGGGCACGAGCTACCCGGCCGCTCGTGCTGGTGTTTATGGCAATTTGCTTTGCCGTGACGATAATCTTCGAGGCCGATGTCGACGCCCAAGGCGGAGCCTATGCGACGGGAGTCCTTGTATTGATGTCGTCAGCGGCGATCGCCGTGACGATCTCATCGTGGCGCAACCGAAACAAATGGCGCTACGCATTTGCGACCATAGCTTTGGTTTTTGTTTATACGACGATCACCAACATAGTAGAGCGGCCCGACGGGATTAAGATCGCATCGTTCTTTATTTTCGCAATAATCGCGGCGTCGTTTATTTCACGCGTGATGCGTTCGACTGAGATCAGGATCGACAAAATAGAGCTGGATGAGACGGCGCGGGCATTCATCAATGATCTGATCGCCGGGGGCGAGATCCGAATCGTAACTAACCGGCGCGAGACCGGTGATCCGGTCGAATATAGATCCAAGGAACATGAGAAGCGCGTAGACAATCACATTCCGTCGACCGATCCGATCGTTTTCTACGAGATCGAAACCGGCGACGCGTCCGAGTTCAAAGGCAGGCTGAAGATCTGCGGCGTGGATATTGGAGGGTACAAGGTGCTTCGCACTCAGGCCCCGGCGGTTCCGAATGCGATCGCCGCGTTCCTGATCTATCTCCGCGACAAGAGCGGCAAGATACCGCATGTCTACTTCGGCTGGAGTGAAGGTAATCCGATAAGGTACCTCGCGCGATATATTTTGCTCGGTGAAGGCGACACGGCTCCGGTAACGCGCGAGATCCTGCGCAAGGCTGAACCCGATCCCGAGATGCGACCGAATGTTCACGTCGGAGGCTGAATCCAATTCTGAAATATGAAAATGGTGAGTGATGAATGAAGAGAAAGTATTTGCTCTTCATTCATCACTCACCATTCACCACTCGTCATTAGTTTTTGCCGTTGCCGTTGAGTAGCGAGGGATTCATTTCAAGGAAGCAGGAACGACAGTAAACTGGACGGCCCTGTGAAGGATAGAAAGGCACGGTAGTCGTTTCGCCGCACTTCGCACAATCTACGGCCACTTCGATCCGCTGTCTCACACCTGACGCCTGAGCTGCAGATATCGCCGCGAGCCGCTCATTCTTGGCCTGTTTACATTCCTTACAGCGCTTTGGTGGATTTTGAAGTTTCTTGTCGCGGAAGAACGCTTGTTCTCCGACCGTCCAGATGAAATTGACGCCGCAGTCGATGCAGAGAATTGACGTATCTTCAAATTCTGAGGCGTCGGTCAGGGCGGTCTCCGATGCAGCTTCTGTCCTTTTAATTTCGCTTTCGGACATCACGGAACCCTCCTTGTCGTGCTATTGATTCGCCGGCTTTGTGATCCAGCGCTCGTCGCATAACGCGTGTGTCGGGGGCTTGATCGGTCGCCGTCCATCAGGAATGCCAAGTTCGATAAAGGAAGAACTTTATAGTAAATTCTTTCAGTGGAATTTACCCGGCCCGGACGTTGTACCTGATTGGATGCGTTTCGACCTTATTACTATTAAGTTGCACTGTCAAGCCCGACCAGTCGTCCTGAATTATATATCATTAACGGGCAATTCATAAAGAAAATATGAGAATTCTAGTGATCGGTTCGGGCGGGCGAGAGCACGCGATCTGCGACGCATTTGCCCGCAGCAGACGTGTTTCAGACATCTTTTGCGCTCCCGGTAACGCGGGGATTGGGCAAGTTGCCGAGTGTGTTCCGATCAAGCCCGAAGATATTGTCGGGATCGCAAATTTGGCGGATAGGGAACAGATCGATGTCACTTTTGTCGGTGGCGAGACCTCACTTGCGCTTGGTGTTGTAGACGAATTCGAGAAGCGCGGGTTAAGAATTATCGGCGCGTCAAAAAATGCCGCGCGACTGGAGGCCAGTAAATCTTTCGCCAAAGATTTCATGTTGCGACATGCTATACCGACGGCGAACTTTTACACTGCGAATTCACCGGCAGAAGCAATTGAAATTCTGGAGTCGGGACATTTTGGCGAAGCGAGTGCTCGGGTTGTTGTGAAGGCAGACGGACTGGCGGCCGGAAAAGGTGTGATCGTTGCAATGAACCGCGCCGAAGCTGTCGACGCGTGCAACGGATTGTCGGCGCTTGTCGGCGCCGGCGCGGCCGAGAAGATCGTTCTCGAAGAATTTCTCGAGGGCGACGAAGTATCCCTATTGATGTTTGCCGATGGAAAGGACTTCGCACTCATGCCGCCGGTGCGTGATCACAAACGCATCGGCGAAGGCGACACGGGCCCGAATACTGGGGGCATGGGTACGATCACGGATTCTGGTTTGCTAACTGCGGCCCAATCCCAGCACATCATGAAAGAGATCATCGAACCCACACTCGCCGGCTGCATCGATGAGGGCTTTCCGTTTCGCGGAATTCTGTTTCTCGGATTAATGATGACCGTCGGCGGAGCCAAGCTTCTGGAGTACAACGTGCGATTCGGTGATCCGGAAACTCAGGCGATACTGGTTCGTCTGGAAAGCGACCTCGTCGAAATCTGCGACGCGATGCTCCAGGGAAGACTCGCCGAGACGGAGATCCAGTGGCGTGAGGGCAACTCTGCGTGCGTGGTATTAGCCGCCGAAGGTTATCCGCAAAAGCCCCGAATCGGCGACGTGATCAGTGGATTGGACGATGCGTTGAAGACGGAGAACGTTACGATCTATCATGCGGGAACAGCCGTCATGGCGGACAAATCCGCAAGTACGGTCAGCCGTTCCGAATCCGAGCTCGTTCGTCCATCCTTCGTTACTGCGGGTGGCCGCGTTCTCGGTGTCACGGCGGCAGGAGAAAGTCTACACGATGCACTCGACGCTGCTTATGCGGCAGTTGGAAGCATTTCCTGGCAAGGCATGCAGTTTCGTCGTGATATCGGAAGGTAAACTGGAAAAGTTCCTTCGCGGAATCTAATAATTGCGGATCGCTTCGATGTAGGCGTCGAAATTTCTTTTCATCTCTTCGATCGAATCGCCGCCAAATTTTTCCCGCATCGCGTTAGCGAGGACAATGGCGAGCATCGATTCGCCGATGACTCCCGCCGCCGGGACGACTGTTACGTCCGAGCGTTCGTATGCAGCTTCGCTTTGCTCCTTGGTGTCGATGTCGACCGATCGCAGCGGCTTTTTCAACGTCGAGATAGGCTTGAGATAACCTCGGACGCGCAACTCTTCACCATTCGTAATGCCGCCTTCGAGACCGCCGGCGTTGTTTGTCTTGCGGACAAACCGAGACGGGAGACTGGAGACAGGAGACGAGAGCTCAGAGTCTCCCGTCTCCTGTCTCTCGTCTCCTGTCTCAACGAAGATCTCATCGTGCACCTGCGAACCGGGCTTGCCAGCGTTCGCAACTCCGGCGCCGATCTCGACCGCCTTCACGGCATGGATCGACATAATGGCTCCGCCGATCCGGCCATCAAGTTTTTCGGTCCACGAGTAAGCGGACCCAAGCCCCGTGACGACTCCCTTTGCAATGACCTCGAAAACGCCGCCCAACGTGTCGCCGCCCTCCTTCGCCTGGTCGATGAGCTCGATCATCTGTGACTGAATCTTTACGTCCGCGCAGTTCAGCGGAGAATCAGGCGGAATAGCCGCCACTTCCTCCCACGTCCTTTCGAGCGGCGACTCCGGAACGCTTCCGAGCTTTACGACGTGACTCTTGATATCCACGCCGAACACGTCGAGCAGTTGCTTAGCAATCGCACCGGCAGCGACGCGAGCGGTCGTTTCGCGGGCCGATGCGCGCTCCAAAACGTTTCTTAGATCGCGAACGCCAAATTTTTGGCCGCCGGCAAGATCCGCATGGCCCGGGCGCGGACGCGTAACAAGCCTCGGATTCTTTGGCTGCTCTTCAAGCTTCTCCGCGGACATCACGTCCTGCCAATGAACGAAATCGCGATTCTCGATCATCAGCGCGACCGGCGAACCAAGAGCCGCACCGTGGCGGATACCGGAGAGGACCTCGACCACGTCTTTCTCGATCTTCATCCGCCCGCCGCGTCCATAACCCTGCTGCCGACGCCAAAGCTCGTGATTGATCTTCGCGATGTCGATCGCAAAACCGGAAGGTAGTCCCTCCACTATTGCCACCAGAGCCTTGCCGTGCGATTCGCCCGCGGTTGTGAATTTGAATTGCATAGTGATAAGACAGTGACAAGTGATGAGTGACGAGTGATAAGTGACGAGGGACGAGCGACGGAGAACGGTCCCACGTCACCTATCAGTCATCGCCTTCCTTCGAAAAACTATCAACCCTATACTCGCGATGATCAAAATTCCGCCGAGCAACGTTTGTGGAGGAAGGCGTTCGTCCAGAACAACGGCTCCGAGCACTACCGCGATCAGCGGCGTGACGAGGGATATCATCATCGCCTGGGTCGACTCGATTCTACTTAAAAGCCAATAGTAAAGCCAAAATGCGGCGATCGTCCCGAAGACGGTCAGGTATAGAACACACGCTACGGCCGTCCAGGTCCAGTGAAACGTGAGCGGATCTCCTTCGGCCATAAGAGCGTAAATGACTATGGCCGGCAGGCCGCAGATCATCTGAGCACAAACGAGGCTTGCCGGATGCAGGGAACTGCCACGCGATTTTACAAGAATCGACGCCTGGGCCGCGCAGTAAGCCCCGGTAACGACGCCGACGCAACCCAGAAACGCCATGACGCTTTCTATCCTCAGTTGGTCGATGAAGATCACAGCAACCCCGATAACGCCGAGGAGAACGGCGAATATCTTCAAACCCGTGATCTTTTCCGCGGGCAAAAATATCCAGGCTAGCAGAAGACCGAATACCGTGATCATTGCCTGCAGTACCGCAGCGAGTCCGGACGTGATGTGCTGCTCGGCCCAGAACACCGCGCTGTAATTTAGCGAGAACTGAAGGAACCCGGTTAGAGCGATCAGTTTCCACTCAGCCCCCGAGCGTGGCCACGGCAATTCGCGGATCCAAATGACTGGAAGCAGGATCGCGACTGCAAGTACGAAACGCGATGCCGCGAAAGTAATGGGAGGAAGGTCGGCTAGACCGATCTTGATGAAGATCCATGTTGTCCCCCAGATCAAACAGAGAATAAGCCAGACTAGGATCTTCATGCGTCGTGAATCGTGAACGGTGAAGGTGAATAGTGAACAGTGAATAGTGAATAGTAAAAGTGAATTAGGTAACTCCAACCGCTTAGACAGAGAAATTCCACCATCAACGACTCGCTATTCACCGTTCACTATTTCCTATTCACGATAAATCTAACTTCTTTCATAGAAACTCAGGCAAGTCTCGCCCTGTTTCACAAGCCGCCATCGCCGAAGATTGCCGGAGGCATCGGGCAGGACGTTTTTCGAATGGTGCTCAGCGATAAGAACGCCGTCCATGTGCAGCAGACTCGCATCTTCAGCGCCGAAATCGAAGAGCACTAACGAATAGTCCGTGTCGTACGGCGGGTCGTAGAACGCGATGTCCCAGCCGACGGGATGACTTCGGCCCGTAAAGTTTACGGCCGGCAGCGCAACCACTTCAGTCTTAGATTCTTCGATAGCAAGCAGGTCCAGATTCTCCTCGATTAGCGCACAGGCACGGCGCGACTTATCGACGAACGTAACGAACTCTGCTCCGCGGGACAAAGCTTCTATCCCGATGGCGCCAGTTCCAGCGCAGAGATCCAGCAGACGCGTGTCCTCGCCAATCCTCGGTGCAAGAATATTAAAGAGAGTTTCACGCAAGCGATCTGAAGTCGGTCGCGTTCGGCTATCGGTAGGGCTTTTCAGGACGCGGCCGCGGAATTCGCCGGCGATAATGCGCATATAAGAATGCGGAGTGAGCGCAAAGCGGAATGCGAAACTAGATCGAGCACGAGCCTAACACTCCGACGAACGCGTTTCGAAATTCCGCGTTCTGCATTCCGCATTCGGAAACTCCTACTAGATTCTCTCATAAATAGTGAGAATTCTTTCGCCGTGGTCAATGGTGCGCCAGCGTCTAAGCTGTTTGACGGTGTCGGGATGTGAGAATTCCGACGTGTGTTCGATTATGAGGAGACCACGGGATTTGATCGCGCAACCGCCGCTGAGGCAATCCACGATCGCGGCATGTTCTTCATCGTGCGGCAGATTCAAATAAACGACGTCCCAGACACGTTTCCGACGCCCCGCTTTCTTTAGGAAGGGAAGTATCTCAATCTCGACCACTTCACCGTGGCCGTCTTTCACACCGACATCGGATAGGTTTTTTCGGATGAGCGTGCACATGCGGGCCGAGCGCTCGACGAACGTCACGAGCATTGCGCCCCGCGAGATCGCCTCTATTCCAATAGTTCCGACGCCTGCCCCAAGATCCAAAATTCGTCCGCCGTTTACGCGCCTCGAAATAACTTTGAAGACTACTTCGCGCAGCTTGCGATCTGTATGCGCAGCTTTCGGGGAGGGCGAGCCGCTCAAACTGCGGCCACGGAAGCGTCCGTCAGTTACCTGTCCGTCCGACGTGATTTTGATCTCATTCGCGGCGCCCCCTCTGGCCGTTCGCGGTCCGCCGCGGTGGTCGCTTTTATTTTTATCAAATCGGCCGCGTCCGAAAACCTTCCCGCCATCGTTCCTCAACCTGCCGTCGCCCCACCGCGCATCGTTCGATCGATGTTGAGGAGTAGGCCCGCCGGGGTCCCGATGGAAATTACCGCGTTGTTCGCCGGCGGCCTTCGTATTCCAGTCTCGGTTCTTGTCCGGAGACTGCGGCGCACCTCGACCTCGGCCAAAATAGGATTTTCGGTCAGTTGAGTTGGATCGGGGAGGGCGTCGATTTTCCATCTCAGTTGTTTGTTTGTACGTGACCTGTCGGAGAAAGTGCGACCAGTCACGTTTTCTGCCCGACAAAACCGAAAAATATCGGCTCCACGCTCTGCTTGTTCAGTCGAATGAAAAGGGTTAACTGCAGGGTAAATATAACGAAATCAATAGGAAAATGCCAGATAAAGATTTTCAGCCGATATTTGCGAGCTCAAACAGCGGATTGCTCCGAACCTGTCTGATGAGTTGTTCGGTTTCCTTGCTGTCCCGCTTTGAGCCGAGGAAGGTTTCCGCCGAGCGGCGAGCTTCGTCCAGAATCTCGAAGTCGCGGATTATGTTAGCGATCTTGAAGGACTGGATACCCGACTGGCGAGTACCCAGGATCTCCCCTTGTCCGCGAATTTCGAGGTCCTTTTCGGCGATTCGGAACCCATCGGATGTTTCTTCCATGATTCCGAGCCGTTCCTTTGCGAAGGCGGTTTTCTTGTCGCCTGTCAGCAGCACGCAGAAGCTCTGTTCGGAACCGCGACCCACACGCCCGCGAAGTTGATGAAGTTGCGAAAGGCCGAAGCGCTCGGCGTGCTCGATCACCATTAGCGACGCGTTCGGAACGTCGACACCGACCTCGATGACGGTTGTCGAGACGAGGATGTCGAGCTCGCCCGAAACGAATTGCCGCATGGTCTCGTCCTTTTCCGCCGGCTTCATCTTTCCATGGAGCAAGCCGACCTTATATTTTGGAAAGATCTTGTCCCTCAGTTCTTCGAACATTTTGGTCGCGGCTTTTAAATCGATCTTTTCCGATTCCTCGATGAGGGGGTAGACGACATACACCTGGCGCCCCTGCTCGATCTCACGCACCATTCCGCGGTAGACGCCGTCGCGCCGGTCTTCGCCGACGACAACCGTCTTCACGGGAGTCCGGCCGGGCGGAAGCTCGTCGATCACCGAAACTTCGAGATCGCCATAAACGGTCATTGCGAGCGAACGCGGAATCGGAGTAGCCGTCATGACGAGAATATCCGGATTGTAGCCGTGTGAGCGCAGAGCGGACCGCTGCAAAACTCCGAAGCGATGTTGTTCGTCGACGACCGCCAGGCCAAGTTTCTCAAACATGACGGCCTCCTGGATCACAGCATGCGTTCCGATGACGATGTGCGTGTCGCCCGCAGCGATGGCTTCCTGAGCCTTTCGTTTTTCTGCAGCACGCATACTGCCCTTAAGAAGTCCGATCTTGTAGGAGGTATCGGCGAAGATGCGTTCCGCATTTCTAGCGTGCTGATCGGCCAAAATTTCGGTCGGAGCCATCAGGACGGCTTGATACCCGTTCTCGATCGCCGCGAACATTGCCATAAATGCGACGATCGTCTTGCCGCTTCCGACATCGCCCTGAAGTAGGCGGTTCATCGGAGCATCCGATGTCATGTCGTCGATTATTCGCTGGATCACACGCTCCTGAGCGTTGGTTATTTCGAACGGTGCGATACGCTTCATCCGGGCCATTAATGCCGGCGGCATTTCGATAACTGTTCCTTTGGGTTCCTTTTGTCGCTCACCACGAATGAGCGTGAGGGCAAAAACTAACCAGAAAAATTCTTCGAAGATCAGGCGCCGATGGGCGCGGCTGCGGAAAGTTTCGTACTCCAGGATCGTTGAATCTTCAGGGGGAAAATGTATTTCGGCGAGAGCCTGTGTCCGGCCGACAAGCTTTTGTTCTTTTAGGAGTCCCGAAGGAAGATTTTCCTTTACCGCCGATCGGTCGAGTTTTTGTATTACGCCGAAAATTATCTCTCGGAGACGCTTTGTCATGAACGGGCCGAGCTTGCGGTAGACGGGAACACGCCGGGCGGTGTGTATCATCGCGAATTCCGGATCGACCGTATCGTCGAGTTCCTCGGAGTCAGAACCGCCTGCGGTAGCGGGCGGTTGAATTGAAGCTTCCCGATGGGTGAGGTCGCTTCCGTCAAGTTGCAATAAACCGCCCCCGACCGCCGGCGGTTCTGACAGATCCGGCAATACTTCGAGCTCGTCCGGTTTCTTCATGTTCAAAGCGAACGTATTGCGACGGCCATCCCACTCCCATCTGCCGTAGGCCACAAACCGCGTGCCGCGATCGAACCGCTCCTTGTAATAGCCGATGATATGCTGAGCTTGTCTGCCCGACACGAACCACCACACGACAACGGGTTTTTTGGTCCGTTCCACATCACTGCCCGAGATCTCGAAGATGAAAAGCGGCGGAGCTTTTGGGTCGCGATTTTTGCCGACTTGAAATCCGCCGGAGACGCGCGCGTAGAGTTCCACGGATGCCTCGATACCATCATAGAGCTGGTCTATCTGCAATAGATTCGATCGGTCTTCGTACCGCATCGGAAAATAGTTCAGAAGATCCTCGACGGTCGCCTCGGTCAGGTCACTCTTGGCGGATTCGGCGGCGACGGCGATCGCCAACTTCCGTGCCATCGCGGCTGAGAGTTTCGAAATGCCGTGCGTGTGAAATTCGATGATGGGCGTATCAAGCGTGAGCTTCATCAGTCCCTCAAACATTTAAAGTGAACGGATTGAAATCAGTGTCGCGATCGTAAAAATCTTCGTGTTCAGCCTTTTTTAGAAAATTGACTATCGCATACGTGGCCGGTGTCGCGACGATTTCCCAAAAAACTTTTATAAAATAATTGCCGATCATCACGCTGACGACCTGTTCGTTTGACCACGTGCCGATGAACGCTATCGGATAGAAGATCACGCTATCGACGGCCTCGCCAGCGAATGTCGAACCGATCGTCCGCACCCATAGAAAGCGCCCTTCGGTCCAGACCTTAACCTTAGCAAGTACGAACGAGTTGATAAATTCACCCGCCCAGAATGCAACAAGCGAAGCGAGCGTGATCCGGGCCGTCTGTCCGAAAATGAAATTGACGGCGCTCTGATGCTCTACCGACATCGTCGGAGCTGCCGGTAGCGACGTTACCGCAAACGACATCAGCGATGCGAAGATGAGGGCACCAAAGCCTGCCCAGACGGCCCGCCGCGAACGAGCAAAGCCGTAGACCTCGGTCATTATGTCGTTGAAGAGATAACTGATCGGGAAGAAAAGAACGCCTGCCCCGTAGATGTACTCGCCATAAAAAGGGAGGTTGACCGACGAGACTTTATGGACGCCGATCAGGTTCGAACATAGGAGAACGGCGACGAAGGCCGCCATGATCAAGTCAAAATATTTGTAGCGTTGGGGCGTTGCCACAGGGCGGATTGTAACATGCTCGCACATATCACCGACGCGGCCCTCTACAAAGTAAAAAAATCGGAAGCAGCCACCACTGGCTACTTCCGTAATTAAAGGAGAAAACTATGAGGTGTGAGGCTAAAACTCGGCCTATGCTTGTTCCGAAACGTGTTTGGTCAGCCGCGATTTATGACGCGCCGCCGTGTTCTTATGGATCAGTCCCTTGTTTACGGCCTTGTCGATCAGGGATACCGTAGGACTTAAAAGCTCACCGCTTTGTTTTTTGTCGCCAGTCGACAGGGCCGACCGAAGGCTTTTTATCTGCGTCCGGAGCTTGCTTCGATTGCTGCGATTAATTTCATTACGCTTCGTATTCTGTCGAACGCGTTTTTTTGCCGATTTATGATTTGCCATTAATATTCCTTACCCGATAATTCTAGAAAAGAAAGTAGAGATTATAATTGCCACCCCTCCGAACGTCAAGCAGGAGCCTAGGATTCCGTCCGGGACGCGATCGAGTGCATAAGATCGACGACGAGCACAAAGATAGGCGGATAAAAGATAAACTCGGGGTTCGAGAACCAAAAAAGCGGTGGCTGGAGTATCGAGCCGAAGTCGGCATAATTCCGGATCAACAGGCCGGCCACTAAACTAAGCGCGACGCCCGCTATCAGGAAGGTTCCGGCCAGAAACCGGGAATAGTGTTTCACGCCAACATTCTCAGCTTCGATTATCGAATCATGGATCTCGTCGGACCGATAGGCGTATCGCTCCAAAGCCTCGCGAATTCGACCTATCAGATGAATGAACCCGACGACAAATAATGTTCCGAGAATGATGACCCCGGGGATGCCGAGCTTGACGAAGACATCAGGCTTGAAGATCGCCGCGGCCAGCGTCGAGACAAACAGTGCGACTGTCGGAAAAATGATTCGCTGCAAGGCCATCGACTCACGGCGTTCTTCGGCGATCATGCGGTCGATGATCTCGTTGTACCGATGTTCGTAAACGAGCTGGCGCCAGCGACGGGCGTGGCTGTTCGACGACGCAAAAACCGAATCGCCGTTGGTCGAGCCGCCGTATTGCTCCTTGAGGATGCGCTTGTCATAAGCCGCCCGGTCGTTCGCGTTGCTCAAGACCTCGTAAGCCTCGGCTATCACGGCAAAAGCCCTCGCGGTCTCTTCCGAGCCATTATTCTTGTCCGGGTGTAACTTGCGCGCTAATCGGCGGTATGCCGATTTGATCTCGGTCTTCGAGGCCCTGGGTGATACTTTCAGCGTTTTGTAGTAATTCACCATCGACGATATTGAAGGCGGAGAGCAGGATGATCTTTATGCCGAGAGCGAATGCGTCGACACGCCGCGATTATAGCACAAAGCTTTTTTTCGATTCCAGACTCAATCGAGATCGTCGATCTGCAGGCTGATGGGACTGGCGCCCGCGAACTTTACAGCATCGACAACCTTCGCGACGCTCCCATAATCAAGTCCTCGCGGAGCTTTGATGAACACGGTTTTTTCGATGTGCGGAGTTGATCCATCCGGTTCGGCAAAAGCCATGTTTTGAGTTCGCAGGTCGAAGACGGAACGAAGACGTTCGATGAGGTTTTTCGGATCTTCCACAGTCGCGTTAGTGTCATCCTTGTTGAGTCGAATATTCCAATCAGCGCCGATAGCAACTATTAAAGTGTACGGATTGACTTCAGCGGGCGAGTGAGGCTTCGGTTCCGCTGGAACTCTTGCCTGAAACGCGCTCGGCTTCGTCGGTGTTATGACCATGAAGATGACCAAGAGCACGAGCAGGACATCGATAAGCGGTGTGACATTTATTTGAGGTTTGGACATT
>JBBKXD010000301.1:0-15131 GCA_037969295.1 Pyrinomonadaceae bacterium
TCGAACGGGATCGTAATTCCCGTGGCTTCCAGCTTTTCGTGCTTCTCGAGCTTCACTTTGATGGTTTGTTTCGTAACGCTCATTACACTAAAATTTTCAGAACAGGCAGAAACTCGACGGCCACGGAGCGTGCGGGGGTGTCCGCCCAACGCACGCTTGTTCACACTCGCGTTTCCGTCGGTATCGTGAATTTAGCAAAAGCGCTATGGCAAATAAAATTAGCAAAGCTGTTTTCCCGGCCGCCGGTCTCGGCACAAGATTTCTGCCGGCGACGAAGGCAAGCCCGAAGGAAATGCTTCCGCTGGTCGACAAACCGCTGATCCAGTATGCCGTCGAAGAGGCCGTGGCGAGCGGAATTGAATCGATCCTCATCATTACGGGACGCGATAAGACGGCTATTGAGAACCACTTCGACATATCTTTCGAGCTCGAACAACTTCTTAAGCGCAAAAACAAAACCGACTTGTTCGAGCAAGTCAGAGCGATCTCCGAGATCGCCCGGATCAGTTATACGCGGCAGCGCGAAGCACTTGGCTTGGGCCACGCGATCTATCAGGCGAAGGACTTTGCGGGCGACGATCCGTTTGCCGTTCTGCTGGCGGACGACATCGTCGATTCGGAAACACCTGCACTGAAGCAGATGATCGGTGTTTTCGAGAAATACGACGCCCCCGTTATCGCGACGATGCAGGTCGAGGGCGAGGCGATCTCGCGGTTCGGTGTCATCGATGCCGAAGAAATTGAGCCAAACGTATTCAGGATCCGAGACATGGTCGAAAAACCTGCGTTCTCCGAGGCACCATCGGACCTCGCGATCATTGGGCGTTACATTTTCACTCCCGATATTTTCGGCTCGATCGAGAACACCAAGCCCGGAGCGGGCGGCGAGATCCAGATCACGGACGCAATGCGTTTATTACTAAAACAGCGCCCGTTCTATGCGGTAAAGCTTGAGGGAACACGCCACGACGCGGGCGACAAACTCGGTTTTCTTATTGCTACTGTCGAGTTCGCTCTGAAGCGAGACGATCTAGGACGTGAGTTTTGTGACTACTTAAAGAATTTGAAACTTAAGTAAGACGCACTTGTTTCGTGTGATTTCGTGTAATTTAGTGGTTCCAGTTCCCGACTGTAAGAACTGAAACCACTAAATTACACGAAATCACACGAAAATATCTGAAACCACGAATCACACGAACAAATCCTAAGGAAGAAATGCCATTAGCCACCATTGACGAGGCCGTTGAAGAGATCGGGAACGGCCGGATGATAATAATAGTCGACGACGAAGACCGCGAGAACGAAGGCGATCTTGTTTGCGCGGCGGAGCTTGTCACGCCCGAGATCATCAGTTTTATGGCTATACACGGGCGCGGACTCATCTGTCTGCCGCTGACCGAGGATCGCTGCGATGAACTGCAGCTGCATCCGCAGACGGCGGAGAACACGTCGAGCATGGGTACGGCGTTTACGATCTCGATCGAAGCCCGTGCAGGAGTCACCACCGGTATTTCGGCTGCCGACCGTGCTAAAACCATCCTCACGGCTGTCGATCCTAATTCGAAGGCTGGCGATCTTGCACGGCCGGGCCATGTTTTCCCGCTTCGTGCGAAACGTGGCGGTGTGCTTGTTCGCGTCGGCCAGACCGAGGCCAGCGTCGATATCGCCCGGATCGCGGGTCTCGCACCTGCGGCGGTTATCTGTGAGATCATGAACGACGACGGCACCATGGCGCGGATGCCCGAGCTGGAATCGTTCGCGGAAAGACACGGGTTGAAGATCATCTCGGTCGCCGACCTGGTTCGCTACCGGATCGAGAAGGAAACCCTCGTAAAACGCGTCCTTGAAACGGATCTGCCAACCGATTACGGGGCCTTCAGGGCGATCATTTTCGAGAACGAAATGAACGGCGAGACCCACGTCGCGATGGTCATGGGGGACGTTGCGTCCAGTTCCGGGACAACCGAACCGGTTTTGGTTCGCGTCCAAACCGAGAACGTCACCTTTGCAATGTTCGGGTCCACGATGGGGGAAGCGTCCCGTGCAATGCAATCCTCTCTCCGAAAAATCTCAGAAGCCAAGCGCGGGGTCGTACTCTATCTGCGGCAACGCGAGAATAATCTCGATCTCGTAAATCAACTCCGGACGTACGCTTTGATGCAGGAAAAAAACATTGATTTTCAGGCCGCGAAACGTGAAACTGGATACGGAAAACTTCACGATTACGGCATCGGAGCACAGATCCTGAAAGATCTCGGCGTAAAGCAGATCCGGCTCCTTACTAATCATCCGCCGCGAGTGAGCGCCATCGAGGCGTTCGATCTGGAGATCACCGAAACTGTTAGTCTGTAGCATGCCGCTACTCGAAATAAGGCAATGCCGGAAGAGCAAAACGAACTAAGGGAAGAAAGCGAAGGCAGTCCGCCGGAAGGGAATGACGAAGCCGTTGTCGAGAAGCGGCGGCGTTACTTTACGCGCCGGAACGCTTTGATAACGACGGCCTTTGCGGCAGTACTCGTCGTCGTGGTCGTTATCCTTTCGTTGGTTTTTTATCGCTATGGTGTCTTCGATAATTACGTCAAGACCCAGTTCGTCGCAAAGATGGCGGACATCGGAATCGTTTTCGATGCCGACGTTTTTCGCGTCACCGTAAATCCGCTCGAGCTGGAGTTGAAAAACGCGACATTCAGCGACCGCGTGACCGGCGAGAAGCTCTTCTTTATCCGCGACGCACATCTCGGGCTGACGGTCGACGACCTCTACTCCTGGCAGCTCAGCCGCGACATCAACGTCAATACAACCGATATCAACGGTGCCGAGGTGTGGGTAAGATTCGATGAGAACGGCAAATCGAATTTTTCAAACCTTAAGTTTGTTGAGGACCAAACCGGCCAGCGCGTAAATTTCAAATATGGTTCCGTCAGGTTCGCACTCAAGGACAGCGTCGTGCATTTTGGGGATGTCTCGCGGAAGATCTCGGCGGATGCGAACAACGTGCAGCTCTTTCTGGAACCGGAAGGCTCCAAGGTTGCGGACGAAGAAAAGCGTTACAAGATCGATTTCACATCTACCGACTCGCACTTTGTTTACGATGACCACCCGCTCGACAACATCGACATCCGGGCCCGTGGGATAGCGGACCGAACCGGTGCCGAGATCACGGAACTGAAGATCGAAACTCCGATCGGCATCTCGACGATGAGTGGCACGCTCGCCGACTGGGCGGCGCCGAAATACAAACTGAACATTGAATCGACGGTTGATCTGACCCAAACCTCAAATACCTTTCCGCTCGGTGCGAGCCTGCGCGGCGTCGGCAATTTCAAAGGTACGGTCAGCGGCGAGGGCGAGAGATACCGAATCGACGGTACGGTCGATTCGCAGGCGCTCACCGCTGAGGGTATCTATTTGAGAGCGGTGAATATCGCTGCGACGGTCGAAGGCACGAATTCAAACTACGAAGCTAACGGAAAAGCCGTTGCCGAGTTGCTTACATTCGAGGATTTCAGGATCGACTTCCTCCGGATGGCGGGAAACGTTCGCGGATCGGGAACAGATTTTCGATGGGTCGGTGATCTGCAAGCCGCGGCGGCGAAGGCCAAATCACTTACACTCGGCGGATTATTTTTGTCGGACGCCGTCGCCGAATACAAGGACAAACAGCTAACGGCGTCTGCCGGAAATGGACGGGCCCAGCGCTTTTCAGTGGCTGCTGCCGATTTCGAAAATCTTTACGCGAACGATCTGAGATTTTCCCGGAACAACGGCGTCACTAATTTTTCGGCCCCCGCAGCACGAGCGGGTTCGCTCAAGACGAAGGACTATCAGCTTCAGGGATTGACCGGCCGGAATTTGAAAGTCCGGGATGCCGGAGATAAGACTGATGTCAGCCTCGATAACGTTGCGGCGGCTTCAGCAAGCGTGAAGGGCAATCGCGTTCGAAATCTGCGCGCCGATCGTTTTACGCTGACCGACCTACCTCGGTCGACCAATCTCGAATTAGCGGGAGTCAAGGCGGAACGGGTTGAAGGCAGCGGCGCCGTGGTCAGCGGAGTAGAAACCGCACGGGTCGAGATCCGCGACGCTGGTCCGGAAACCATCATCTACTCAGACAACGTCCGTGTTGCCCGAGTCGATACGAGCGCCGCGACACTTGGAAGCCTCAACATTGGCGGTGTGCGGCTATCGATCAAACAAGGCACGATCGAGGGACGCTCGAACGACGTCGATGCGGGAACGGTCACGCTCAGCAAAACCACCGCACTCCCGGAAGGCGGACACCTTGAAGCAGTAAAGATCGCAAAACCGGTGTTTGTCGTCGAACCGTCCGGCCGCTATCGTGTCACGGCGGATATGAGCATCGGCAGCGGTATGGTCGGAAGCATACCGCTCGGAGATGCCCGCGCGAGCGTTAACGTAAACAACGACCGGGCTGAGCTAAGCAATCTCACGGCGACGGTTATGGACGGCCGATTGGACGGCACGGCGACGGTCGCGTTTAATAACCGAAGCTCGTCGAACCTGAACGCCAATTTTTCGAATCTCGACCTGTCGAAGCTGGCTTCTCTGCAGGGTGGTCGCGTCATCCCGCTTGTCGGACAGACGACCGGACGGGTCGATCTGACATTCAACGGGACGGATTTGCGAACCGCGTCGGGGAAGGTAGTTGCCGACATTACGGCAAGCGCGGGCAGCGCGGACAGCGGGTTGGTTCCCGTAACGGGCCGTGTGGAACTTTCGGCAACGAACGGGCTTTTCAATGTCGATGTCGCCCGGTTGAATACTCCGAACAGCGAATTGAGTGCGACCGGCCGCTTCGATCTGCGTGCCGACGATTCGAATTTGAATGTCGCCGTTAATTCGCGCGATGCGAGTGAGATCGACCGGCTGATCCGGGTCGTCGGATTCTCGCCGGAGCTTGAAGAGCAGATGAACTCGCTCGAAGTCACAGTAGCGGGGGCTCTGACGTTCAATGCAAAGGTGACCGGCAATCTCTCTGACCCAACTGTCGATGGACGAGCCTCTATCGACCAGATCGCACTTCGCGGTCGCACTTTGGGCTCGGCTACGTCCGACATTTTTATCTCGCCGCTCGGTACCGAGCTTCGAAACGGAAACCTCCGTGAAGCCGACGGGGGAACTATCGCATTCACCCTGAATGTGCCCGCCGGTGGAGCGAACAACGTCAGCGTCCAGGCGACCCTCACAAATATCGATGCGGCGAATCTGATTGCAGCGCTTCCGCTCGACAAATATTTGCCGGCGGGAATTCGAGACTTCAACGCACAGACATCAGGGACCGTGAACATCACCGGCCTTCCCAACGATGCAAATGGCTCGATTGATCTGTCTTCGGCCGCAGGGTCGGTTTCGGGACAGACGTTCGACGCGTTCAACGCCAAGGCTCAGTTTCGCGGGACGCATATCGATCTGGAAAACCTTGAACTTCGCTCTACCGAGGGCTTTATAAAAGCGAAAGGGACCTATGATCGCGCATCGACCGAGTTCAACTTCGATCTCGAGGGCCGCAACTTCCAACTCACCGCCCTGCGTAATGCCTTCACAAATAACGACAGCGTTCCGGCCATCAGCGGCAACGCGGATTTCGTCGCAAAAGCGACGGGGCGTTCCGATATTCCATCGTCGTACAACATCGATTTCAGCGGCACCGCGCGGCAGGTCGTCGTCAACGAAAATGCCTTCGGCGAGGTCGTTTTCAAAGGGACCACCGTCAACCAGATCCTGAATGCCGACCTGACGGCGACGCTCGACGGACGCCCGCAGGTGATAAATGCGACGGTGAATTTCGGCAACGAAAGCGTACCGTTCCGCGTCGCTACGGAATTTAACCAAAGCCCCCTTGGCCCGTTCTTCTCTCTGGTCCCGCAGCTCAAGGGCATTACGATCGCCGGTACCGGAACCGGACGTGTCGAGTTCGGCGGAAATCTGGCGAAGCGCGATGATCAGGGCAAGATCGTCTTCACCGGCGAAGCGTTGACCGGCTCCGCGGAGTTCAGTCAGCTAGCTCTTCAGATACAGGACACGCCGCTTGTTGCAACCGAACCGGTTGTCGTCCGCTTCAATCCGCGTGAGATAACATTTGAATCCGCGCGATTCGCCGGCGGCGGCTCGAACGTAATTATCGCCGGAACAAAGGCGATCACTGCAGACGGCATCAATAATTTTTCTGTCGACGGACGGGTGAATCTCAGCCTTCTTAATGCGTTTCCGCAGATCGCGGCAACCGACACCTTCTTTGGCGGATTTGCGAATGTTGCGATACGCCTCGCCGGCGTGAACCGCACGGCACGCGTTTCGGGTACGGCGACGCTTGAGAACGCCGCGGTCGCGACTTTTATCGGCTCGAGCAGGTTGAGCTTCGACCGTCTCAACGGAAGAATTCTGTTTTCATCCGATCAGGCGCAGATCGACGATCTTCGCGGCTATCTGGGCGGCGGACCGTTCACCGCGACGGGTGGAGCTCTCTTCGGCGAGGGCTTAAAGATCGATTCGTTCCGCGTCGCGCTCGATGGCACGAATGTCACCGTCCCGCTTCCCGAGGATTTCCTCACGACGGGCGACGCACGGCTCGAGATAACCGGAAGACGCGAAGAGCGAAATGACATTCTCGGCGTGCAGATCGCCGGACGCATTCGGGCCCGCCGAAGCCTCTATACGAAAGATATCGAGCTCGCGAATATCGTTGGTGCTCGACGCGAAGGCTCGCTATCGTCGGGGCCGTCGGCGATAGGTGCACCACGGTTCGACCTGACGATCGAAGGCCGGGACGCGTTGGTCGTTCGTAACAATATTGCCGATCTCACGGCGTCAGTATCTTTGCGACTGACGGGAACAACTGAGAACCCGCAAATCTCCGGCCGGATCACTGCCAATAGCGGAACGATATTCTTCCGTAAGGACCGTTACATAGTTCAACGCGGCGTGCTTGAGTTTCCGCCGGATACGGAGATCGAGCCGGTCATTAATCTGCAGGCCGAATCCGAGATCGCGGGCTATCAGGTCTTTGTGAATTTGTCCGGCCCGCTGAACGATACCGAGCAGTTGAATGCCGCTGTTCGTTCGAGTCCGGCTCTTCCACAGGCGGACGTCGTCTCGCTGATCACGACCGGAAATTTGTCGAACACAGAGTCTGGCATCCCGACTCTCGCTCAAACCGGAATTAACACCGCGGCTGAAATCTTGACCGATACGATCATCAATAGTCCGGCGCGAAAGGCTACCGATCGTCTGTTTGGCCTCAATGTTTTTGAGATCGATCCGATAATTTCCGGACAGCGCTTGAACGCATCGGCACGGCTGACGGTTGGGCGGCAGATAAACAACAATTTGCGAGTGACGTACGCGACGAACTTATCGCAGGATCAGAATCAGGTCCTTGCCCTTGAGTACCGCGTCTCGAACAAGCTTTCGTTCGTCGCCCAGTACGAGCAGCGAAGTTTGAGCAACGTCACGAGAAACCGCGACAATTTCAGTTTTGAGGTCCGGTTCAGACGAAGATTTTAAGTTTCAAGATTTAGCGCGGGTGGCGCGATATTTTTCTCGGAGAGGAATGGAACCAGCAGGGTTGGCAACGTGGCGAAGGCTAGTCGAATTGTGGTGCAGATTCGTTTTTCGGCGCGCGCACTCGATGCTGTTCGTTGGCCTTTTCTCTTTCATTCTCTTCGCTGTCACGGTTTCCGGCCAAAATCAATTCGAAGACAAACCGATCGGCGAAGTGACCGTAACCTTCGAGGGTACGGACAGGAACGTCTCTGCTAACGAAACATATCGAATACTCGCCCGCGACGCCGTCGGTGCAGACTATTCGGCAATAAAGGTGCGTGAGGCGATCGAGAAGCTATACGACACTAAAGAGATCGCGGCTGTCACAGTTGAAGCAAACGAACTGGCGAACGGCGGCGTCGCGGTCCGCTTCATCATCCGGCGAAAGACGCAGGCGCAGCGCGTCACCGTTGAGTTGCCTGAAGACGACGAATCGAAGATCACAGAACAAGAGTTACTGTTCAGGCTAAACCTGCTCGATCCGGGAACCGCGATCACCGAGAATACGCTTCAGAACAACGCCGATCTGATCCTCGAGTATCTACGCGACCGCGGCTTTTTCAAGGCCGAGGTTACCTATTCACAGCGTCCGCTTGAAAGCGAGACCGAGGTCGGTGTGACCTTTCGCGTCTCTCCGAATGCACAGGCGACGGTCCAAGCTTTCAATATCAACATCGAAGGTTTCGATAGCGCGAAGCTTCTCGAAAAGATAAAGCTGAAACCCGGTGAACCGTTCACACGCGAGCGATTGGCGGCGGACATTGAAATCATTCGCGGGCTGTTGCGAAGCGAAGATTATCTCGCGCCGACGCTCGATGAACCTCGGGTTATTTACGAGGGCGAAAAGAATACGGTCACGATCTCGCTGGCAGGAAAAGTCGGGCCGATCGTCGAGGTCGACGTTGTCGCCGAACGCGACCGTGTCGGCAATCGAACTCAAAAACGTCTGCTACCGGTGAAGCGTGAGGGCACGCTCGACTATGCCGCGATCGTTGAAGGCGAGCGTCGTCTGGAAAATCATTATCAGGAGCAAGGCTATTTCTTCGTCAATGTCACGCCTGTCTGCTCGATCGAACCGCCGCTCGATATAACCGACTCGACGACCATCAGGAACGATACCGAGTTTTTGTGCTCGGCCCTTAACAGCACCGATCTCGAAAATAAGAAGGTCACGGTTAAATATCGGGTGGACCTCGATCGGCAGTTAAAGCTGACCGATATTCGTCTCGAAGGAACAAGCCAGTTCACGATCACCGAGATCAAGACCGTTCTCGAATCGCAGGAGGCAAACTTACTCGGGATAATTCCCTTGTTCGGCTACGGACGCGGTTATACGAGCGCGCGTCTGCTCGAAGAGGACGCCGGCACTATTCGATCGCTGCTTCGCGAGCTTGGATATCGTGATGCAACGGTCCGCGCAAAACAGGGTGTGTCACCGGACGGTGCGAATCTGATCATCACGTTTGTCGTCGAAGAAGGTCCGAGGACGATCATCTCGGGGATCGAGATCGTCGGGAACTCGGCGTTTTCGGATGACGTGCTCAAGGCACAGTTGCCGAAGATCGAAGGCACATATTTCTCGCGGGCGAAGATCCGAAACGGACAGCGCAAGCTCGCCGAGTTCTATTCCAACGCCGGCCATTACGACGCAAAGGTGGATTTTTCGATCGATGAGCGCGTCACTGACCCGGCCACCGGCGAGAGTCTTTTCAAGGTCGTTTACTCGATTAACAACGAGGGGAAAAGAGTCGTCATCAGCCGGATACTCATAACCGGTAACGAAAAGACCAAGACGGAAGCGATCCTGCGTGCGCTGACTCTGCAGCCGGGCGAGTATTTGCGAGCGGCGGATATTTATACTAGCGAGCAGAACCTTTATGCAAGCGATGCATTCGCGCGTGTCGAGATCAAACCGAGGTCCGCGGGCGAGCGGACCGGCGGCGAACGCCTTACCGACATTATCGTGAATGTCGAAGAGCAAGCCGCGCGCATTTTATCGTACGGCGGCGGTGTCTCGACGGACCTCGGGGCAAGCGGCTTCGTGGATCTCCGCCATTTCAATTTTATGGGTCGTCTCTGGCAGAGCGGAGCGCGCGTCCGCGTGAGTCAACGACAACAACTTATCCAGCTCGATTTTCTCAACCCGCGCTTTATGCGAGACGGCAAAAAGCGATTCGCTCCGCTCACATTAACGGCCCAATATCAGCGAGACTCGACCGTCACGCGCTTTTTCCGCTCCGCGTTCGACAAGGGAACCTTCGGTATAGTTCAGCGAGTTGACGAGAACGGCACCCCGATCGACGAGTTCGGAAACAACGCCGGAGATCCGACGTTGAACCGCCTGACACTTTCTGCGGAAACCAACCGGACGATCAGCCGACGCGATCGCAGCATCATTTTCTTTCGATATCGGTTTGAGGACGTTCGCCTCTACAACATTCAAAGCCTCCTGATCAAAGAGCTCTTGCTGCCCGACGCGCGAATTCGGATTTCGGGTTTCGGCGCGACGCTCGTCCGCGATACGCGAAAGAATTGCCTGATCAAGTTTACGATCCTCGATATCATCGCCCGCGGCGAACCGGGCGAGCCGTGCCGCTACAGTGCCAGCGATCCGACAGACGGTGATTATCTGACGGCTGAGTACAATGTCTCAATCCCATTCCTCGGCGCGAATACGGGATTCCATAAGTTCCAGGCGTCGTACAACATTTACCGAACCGTGCGCTTTCTGAAGAACACAACGTTCGCCGGACGTGCGATCCTCGGCGTCGGCAGTGTTTTTTCGAACGGCAACCGATTCACCAATTCTGCATTCCCTGAATTGAACGGCAGTCTGCCGATCAGCGAAAGATTTTTCGCCGGCGGAGGAAACAGTATTCGTGGTTTCGATTTCGAAGAGGCGGGGCCGCGTGTCGTCGTCGTGCCGCAAGGCATTTTTCGAAACAGCAATCGTGAGCCGGTATTTCTCGATCCATTTACGATCCCGTTCGGCGGCAACGCACTCGCGGTTGTAAATTTGGAAGCCCGGATCCCGGTGACAAAATCAGTGCGAGCCGTTCCGTTTTACGACGGCGGAAATGTTTTCAAGAGCCCGAAAGATATATTCAATCCGGCCAATTCCGTTCCAAACAATGTCAACGCGACGAATCTACGGGCGGTTTGGACACACACCGTCGGCCTCGGCCTAAGAATAAAAACTCCCGTCGGTGGAGAGTTCGCCGTCGATTACGGCTATCTCCTCAATCCGCCGCGCTTCCTGATCCCACAGGTCATGGCCCCGAACGCCATCTACCAGCTCCATCAGGGACAGATCCACTTCCGATTCTCGCAAGCGTTCTAAAGGTGAAAAGGTGAAAAAGTGAAAAGGTGAAAAGGTAATCGAGATCAAGAAGATTCGTCGCTCCCGCCGTCACACCGAGAGCGATCTGCGTCGGCTGCAACTCGATTCCCACCGTCCGTTCCCGAGCTGCATCGATGTCACCGCACCGGCAGCGTTGTATAAGAAGTTGTTCGCGTACGCCCAGTAGCCGGAGATTACATTCTTTCGACTACGAACCATCTCGAGATCGCCATTCGCGTCGAGCGTGTTCTGCACCTTCCGCCCACTCGGATATTGCTGCTCGATCAACGCACCGCCTAGGTTATAGGAGTATTTCATCCAAAGGTTCTCGTCGGTTCCGCCGCCGTATGTAACGCCGTCGGTTGTCTGAATGCTGCGCGTCACACGTCCTAAGATGTCGAATGAGACGTACTCCGTTGTAGATAGACTCGACGAGACCTTTATCAGTTTGCCCCCGCATTCGTAATGTTGTCGTACAAGTACGAAAGTCTCGCCTCGATTTCACCTCGCCGAATGAATTCGCGATCACCACGTCGTAGGTCGTGTAACCGATGACCGGCACGGATGGCGGCGACACGTTGATCGTATATTCGCGCCCGCCCGCATCCGTCCCTATACCGAAGGATATCCTATTTCATCTAGGTCAACCTGGAGATCGGCCAAAGACACGTCGGGATTAAGCAGTGCTAGCAATTCCGCTACGACTGGTTCATGCCGATAGATTCTAGCAATCGCTTCCTCGGCAACTTGTACTTCATGGTAAGACTCGGCCCAGTGATGAAACGTTGCTGGGTCGCCATCGAGAATCTGGAGAAGCCGTTCCGACCCATCCGGGTCTGCGCCAGGTGGAAACGAGATTTCGCCGGTTCGCCACTTGTCGTCGTTCTTGCGACGCCAAACACAAAATGTTGCATCGTTTACACGAAATGCTGGCTCGTTTACAAAATCTCTGAACACCGGCGGAACGTGATCAAGCACACCTGGCCAGGGTTTACCTTTTTCTCTGTTGTAAATACCCGTGGGCGAATCTTTTTCATAACCCTTTAAAGCGACTCCCGGCTCGTCGAACAGGACAAAGAAGAAATTTCCCTCGCCATCGCGCATGGAGGCCATTTCCTGACCCTTATCCCACCTCGAGTTGTAAGAATAGTATCGGTCCTCCCAAACCGGCTCCAAGATCGCGTCCAGTGTTGCAATTGATTTACAGATTCTACGCAAAACCTCCGGGTGAGAAAGAGCTTCCAAGTTCCTTGTCGAAATCATCATTGGTTCCTCATCATACATTAACCGGCGTCAATCGTTGTCCGACTTCTCGCCATTGCATTTTCGACAAGCCGGCTTCAGATTTGCCGGATCATTCGATCCCCCGCGAGACCTCGGAATCACATGGTCCAGAGTCGCTTCGTTCTTTGGAGGTGTTACGCCCTTCTGAGATTTCTTGGCAGGTACCATCTCTGTGGGGCAGTATCCGCACTTCAGCCTGCCGCTATTCGCCTTCCGGTTCTCCTCAAACTTCTGTCTCCTGACCTTCTTTGGGATTGGCCCAACTCGCTGACTTTTAGGTATTCGCGGTGGCTTGGTTGCGCTTGTAATAGATTGAGCCGCAGGAGTTGTGGTTTTCTTGACAATCGTTTCTGTCGCTTCACGTCTGAATTTCCTTGTGATTGCTTTAGCGGCAACCCCATAGCCAGCCCCTGGCGCAAGTATTCCGACTACGGTTCCGGTGACGGTCGCAAATCTCTCCGTCCCGGATGCCTGCGGATCCCTAAAAACTTGAACGGTAGCCGCCACGTCTGCGACAGTTCCAACAACCTCTGCAATGGCCCAACAAAGAGGACAATGCCCGCTTGGATCATTAAACTTGTACGGATTGTTGTAGCCGTACTGATATTTGTTGAGTGACTGTGGATTGGTAAGGTCCGCATAGAACGTCGGATTATCGCTCGCATCATCCTCGAAATCGAACAACTCATCCGGCCCTCCCTTGAACTCATCCGGCGAGGTGAACCGCCCGTGCATCGGCGAGTAGTAGCGCGACTGTGCGAAGTCGAGGCTTGTCTCGGCATCGCGTTGATAGGTCGCGAACTTCTTTCGCGTGTCGTCCGTGCTCGATGAGTATCTTTGGTTGGTGGTTCTTCCGGCGAGGCCAGCGTAAAGCTCTTCACCAAACGGCAGGAAGTCGCGTCTGGCTTTCACCTCTGCGAACGAGTTCGTCGTCACTCGCACGCTGCCCAGCGCGTCTTCTGTCAAATAACTGATGACCGGCACTGCAGGCGGCGTCACGTTGATCGTGTACTCGGCGGCTAACACGCCATTTGCGTCGTAGACAAAGATAGTCGTCCTGTCATTGATCGCATCGTACGTCTTTACCCGCTTGTTATTTCCGTCGTAGCTGTACGCCATCGACAGCCCGCTGCCGGTGGCGGACGTCTGCAGGTTCTCGGCGTTGAAAGCGAACTCGAGCCCGACCGCATTTCGAGTCAGGTTGCCGCTCGGATCGAAAAGGTAGTCGTCCTGCTGGTCGTTGTCCTGATCGGCCTTGAACCTGTTATTCGAGGTGAGTATCTCAGGGTTCGCGACCTTCGCAACCGACGACTCGCTGCTGAGGATCGTCGTGTTAGCGGTATCCAAATTCCGATTGCCAAAACGGTCGTAAAGGAAAGTCTGCTTCCAGGTCTGATTGCCGCCGATTGTTTCGGTGGCCGACTTGAGGCGATCAAGCGGATCGTGCGTATATGACTGTATCGCCGTGAAGCCAGTGGCCGCACCTATTGTCGGAACCGAGATCGTTTGCCGTGCTAGGCCTCCGTTGTTTTTCGTGGTATCGAGTGTCGATCCCTGCCAGTCGCCATATTCATAATTGGTCTTCCATACGCCAGTGTTCGCCGCGGAATACCCGACTCCGATCTCTGTGATCTGACGACGGGAATTGAATCGCTGCGTTTCCCAAAGACCGTTGCCGAATCTGAACCGCTCCAGCTCGCCGTGCGGCGCATAGCTGAAAGAACTAGCGTAGGTAAAACCGGCCGAATTCCCAACCCTTGCAAGATCGCCGCTTGAATCGTAGTCAAACTGGGCGACCTTTCCCGAGGGATAGGTTTGCGTGAGTAGGTTGTCGGCCAGATCCCAGGTATAGCTAAAACTATATGTTTGCCCGCCGGTTAGCTGCTGGCTTCCTGTTATGCGCTCCTGCGCGTCGTAGGCTGTGATCCGCGACTCCGATACCGACGATGCAACACTTGTCAGCTTGCCTTTCGAGAATGGCACCTGGCTGTCGTCGTACGAATAGGTAACATCGGGCGTCGAGTCGGAGTAGTCGCGATAGGTTGCACGATTCAGAGCGTCGTAGGAGAACGTGGTCGTTACGTTTCGGGCATCCGTCTTCTGGGTCAAATTGCCGTTGTTGTCATACGAGTAATTTATCGTCCCGCTCTCGGGATTTGTCGCCGAAAGAAGGCGCGATATGCTGCTGCACGAAAATGTCCGGGTCTGAACGCCTTGCGAAACATTTATTAAGTTACTCAACGTGTCGTACGAGTAATACGTCGGCTGGTTTGGGCTGGTAACGCTTCCAAGTTCGTTGTTGGCATTTGGTTCGTCGACCCTTGCGAGCTGACCGAGAGCGTTTGTTATCGAACGACGCAGTTTGCCTGCCTGATCTGTTACCGTTGTCGCATTTGAATCAATATCGGTCTGCACTCTTCCGGTTGAAGCGGTGTTACTTCCCCACGGGGCGGGCAACGCGGCCCCGGAGAATGTTTCCACTTCGGCATGGCGGCCTGTGTTGACCGATAGGCTTCGAGTCCACCCCATTGTCGGTTCGTTGCCAGCAGCGGTCGCAGTGGCGGCGCGGAATGGATTCGAAGTTATCCGGTAGCTGTTCGGATTGCCGGTTTGGTAACGCGTCTCGACCTTTATGCCGTGCGTTTCGTTGTATGGGTCTTCGGTTGCGACATTCTCAAGCGTTCGCGACAGGCGCACTCAGCCTTCTAAACAGTGAATAGTGAATAGTGAATAGTGAATAGTGACGGAGAACGCCTCTTCACTATTCACTATTCACTATTCACTAATCAGGGGCTTGGCCCGCGGCGGTGGATTCACACGACCGACACGAGCCAAACCCCAAACAGGAAACGGGCTCACCAAACCGTTTCGCTGTTAATTGATGGCGGACGACGAGATAATGTGCGTCTCATCGACCTCCAAGATCAAACCTTCCTGTGTCACT
>JBBKXD010000302.1:0-2825 GCA_037969295.1 Pyrinomonadaceae bacterium
TACTGGAATTATGCGCAAAGTTTTGAATACACTCCTTCGGGGGTCATAAAGCACCTTCGGCTCGGGAACGGACTGTGGGAAAGCGCGGTGATGAACAGCCGGAATCAGGTATTGGAATTGAAGATGGGCAATTCGCCTACTGATGGCAGTCGAATGCATCTGACCTACGATTACGGCGAGTTCGACTCGAACGGCAATATCGATGCGACGAAGAATGCCGGCAACATTGCCAGGCAGACGATCAACTTCAGCGGCGTGGCCAATCCCTTCGTCCAGAACTACAAGTATGACTCGCTCGACCGAATTACCGAGGCGAAAGAAACGGTAAATGGAAGCCAGACGTGGATACAGAATTTCGGGTACGATCGATACGGCAACCGAACCTCGCATTCGGAGACGGTACTCGGGGAATCGAAGCCGATAAACGAAACGACCCTGCCCTCGATCGACGCTTACACGAACAGATTTTCAAGCACGACGAATTACGAATTCGACGCTGTCGGCAATTTGATCCGCGACGCCGCTGGCCGGGAGTTCACCTTCAACGGCGATAACAAGCAGGTAAGGGTCGAGGATTCGCAAAGCAATACCGTCGGCGAGTATGTCTATGACGGGCTCGAAAAGAGGATCAAGAAGATCACTTCGAGCGCAACTATCGTGTTTGTTTATGACGGATTCGGAAAGCTGGTAGCGGAGTATTCGACCGACGGCCCGTCCCAGAATCCGAAGGTGAGCTATACCGCGACCGACCCGATCGGCTCGCCACGCGTGCTGACCGATGAGAGCGGCAATATCGTTTCGCGCCGAGACTTCATGCCCTTCGGAGAAGAGATCCAGGCGGATACGACATACCGGACGGCAGCGCTCAAGTACGGTGTTGGCGACAACGTGCGTCAGAAGTTCACCGGCTACGAGCGAGACGACGAAACCGGACTCGATTTCGCCGAGGCCCGCTACTACTTCAACAATCACGGACGATTCACGGCGGTCGATCCGCTGCTCGCGTCCGGAAAGTCTGCCGATCCGCAGACGTTCAATCGGTATGTCTACGTTCAAAACAATCCTTTGAAATACATCGATCCTAAAGGAAAGGATCTTGTCCTTGCCGGTTCAGATAAAGAAAAACAAACGTTGAGAGCGGCGCTTATTGAAATTGCAAAAACAAAATCAGGGCAGGAGTTTTTAAAGAAGCTTGACGAATCTAAGGTAGTGATTACTGTCACCGTTGGGGACGCGAAAGACAAAGGGGGCGTATCAAATTTCGGAAAAACCTCCGGACCTGTAAAGGGCACTGGTGACGACGCAACCGGAAGTGTGACGGTAGAAATCAATACGAATCTAATAAAGCGAGCTTCTGAAGAAAATAAGAAGGTAGAGGACACCAACAAGGCGTTAGCCGACGTTCCTGGGGCGCCCAAGAAAGCCCCGCCCTTTCCTGACGCCCCCCAAGGAAAGAGTGAGAATTCTCGAAACGCCGAAGTTGCAGGTCATGAGCTCTTTACTCATGTAGATGATGCCATCGCCGGTAGAAAGCCCAAGATTACAGACGAGTACGAAAGGCAAGCATCTGAAAAAGCACGGCAGATACTTAACGATAGAGAAAAGGAAAAGGGAGCTGAAAAGTTTGTGGACAATTTGATCAAACCAAATCAATGATTAAACAATTCAAGAGAGCATTATTACTTTTTATTGTTGCGCTTCTCCCAGGCTTCTGCCTTGCTCAAATTCCGGCGGTTCAAAAGCTGTTCCCGGTCTGGATCGGCGAAAAGTGTGGCTATATCGATGAAAAGGGGGGGTTAATCGTTCCTTATCGATACGATTCGTGTAATGAGTTTAAGGAAGGATTTGGCGCCGTTCTCGTGAATAACAAGTACGGTTTCATTAATACATCAGGACAGTTAATTTCGCAGATGAAATTCGAGAATTATATTTCTCCGAATTTTTCCGAAGGAGTGGCTCCGGTGACCTTCACGAACGAACATGGTGAAAAAACAGTTGGTTACATTGACAGGTCGGGACGTATTTTGCAGGTCGGAGGTGTCGATAAAACCTATAACTTTTCAGATGGAATGGCCAAAATCGAGAAGAATGGCTTGTACGGATATATTGATAAAACTATGAAGATCATTATTCGTCCAAGATATACATTAGCACAGGTATTCAGCGACGGCCTCGCCCTCGTCGTAGGCGGTAAGTCGCAATACTTTATCGACAAACGCGGTAAAAAAAGAATCGATGCCGCCGGAATTTACGACAGCTTCTCGGAGGGCCTAGTGCAAATCAGAGATCGTTTTGGGTTATATGGATTTCTCGATACAAACGGTACGTTGGTCATTTCCAACAAACTCAGCACACCTTCCCCTTTTTCCCAGGGCTTGGCGGCTTCTGAACATTATGGAAAATGGGGATATATAAATAAATCGGGAGAGTTTGTCATCAAGCCTCAGTTCGAATCGGCTGAGGATTTTTCGGTTGATGGATATGCCGTTGTCGGATTAAATGGCAAGTTCGGACTAATCAATATCAATGGTGAAATCGTACTTAGTCCCGTTTATGATTCGTTAGAGTGGTTGTCAGGCTTAGCTAGAGTAAAAACGACGACGGGCAGTCAATACGTCAATCTGACTGGAAAAGTTGTCTGGGCTAGCAAATAATCTGGGCTAGCAAATAATAGGAGTCAAGCTGATTCCACTTGCTAAGAGCTTTAAGTTCGGTCCATCTGATCGGATCACCGAGGCTGGGGAGACGGTCAATGGAGGTCAGATGTGGAAGCAAACGTTTCTCTTCGACCGCTACGGCAACCGCAACTTCGACGAAGCGAACAC
>JBBKXD010000303.1:0-3070 GCA_037969295.1 Pyrinomonadaceae bacterium
TGAATGGTGATGGGATGAGTGACGAGTGGCAAAGGTCTTAACTATTCACCATTCACTATTCACTATTCACGATTCACGATTCACTAACAAGAAATGGAACAGCTTCGAAAATTTGCTCACTACCTAAAGCCTTACAAGTGGCAGATGATCGCCGGGATATCCTTTATTCTCGTCTCGCTCGCGTTTGGATTGCTCGTCCCATATCTTGTCGGTGTTGCGATCGACGATCTCGCCGCCGGGATGACCTGGGAAAAGGTGGTCTACTATCCGCTGGTAATTCTCGGAGTGAATCTCGCAAGCGGAGTTTTTCTATTCTTGCAGCGTCGGTTTTTGATCAACGCGTCGCGTCATATCGAGTTCGACATGCGAGAGGATTTTTATGCGTCGCTCGTCGATCAACCGGCAGAATATTTTCATACGACACGTGTCGGTGATTTGATGGCACGTGCGACGAACGATCTCGGCGCGATCCGGCAGATCGTCGGCCCGATGATCCTGTACAGCTTTCAGGCGATCTTCGCGCTCGCCATCGTCCTTCCGATCCTGCTGAACATCTCGGTCAAGCTCACGCTCCTGATCTTGATACCGATGCCGCTCGTCTCGCTCACGGTAAAAATCCTCGGCGAGCAGATCCACAAGCGTTTTGAAAAGATCCAGGAGTTCTTTTCGGATATCACCGCCCGGGCCCAGGAAAATTTGACGGGTGTGCGCGTCGTTCGTGCGTACGCTCAGGAAGACGCGGAGATCGAACAGTTTCAGGTCCTCAATCGTGAATATGCGAAGCGAAATCTGCAGCTCGTTAAATTTGCCGCGGCGATGCGGCCGCTGCTCTTCTTTTTTATCGGGCTCGGATTTGTAATCATCGTCGCCGTCGGTATTCCGATGGCCGTCGCCGGCGAAATATCGGCTGGTGAGTTTACTTCGTTCATTCTCTATCTCCAGCGCATGATCTGGTATCTGATCGCACTCGGTTATGTCGTGAATCTGTACCAGCGCGGTACCGCCTCCCTGAAGCGTTTCAACGCGATACTTGAAGCGGTGCCCTCGATAAAAGATTCGCCCGAGGCTCGTCAGCAGCCGCCGATCAAAGGTGCGGTCGAGTTTCGGAATTTAAACTTTTCGTACGACGGATCGGAACCGCTTTCGGTGACGGATGATGTGAGTTCTCCGGACGGCGCGCGGCCTCCGCTTCAACCGCCCGCTACCGCAGCCGGTTCTGACAGGACCAGTAAGCTTGTTCTCGAAAATATCAACCTGAAGATCGAACCGGGCAAGACCGTCGCGTTCGTCGGCCGAACAGGTAGCGGCAAGTCGACGCTTGTAAGCCTCATTCCGCGGCTGATAGATGCGCCCGACGGCTCGGTGCTGATCGACGGAACACCGGTCCGGGAATTTTCGCTTGAGCAGCTTCGGCGCGCGATCGGCTTTGTGCCGCAAGAGACGTTTCTCTTTAGTGATACGCTGGCCGAGAATATTGCGATGGGAGTTGGCAGTCCCAGGTCCCAGGTCCCAAGTCTCAAGTCGTCTGATCACGATTTGGGACCTGGGACCTGGGACTCGGGACTAAGCGTCGCGAAGGCCGCCGACGTTGCCGGGCTCGCGTCGGACATTCGGGATTTTCCCGGTAAGTACGAGCAGCTTGTAGGCGAGCGTGGGATCACACTCTCGGGTGGGCAAAAGCAGCGGACGGCGATCGCCCGTGCTGTCATGCGCGATCCGCGGATCCTGATCCTCGACGATTCACTTTCGGCCGTCGATACCTACACCGAGGAAAAGATCCTGCATAACCTGCGCGATATTCGACAGGAACGTACGACGCTCATCGTTTCGCATCGCGTGTCGACGATCCGGGATGCCGATCTGATCTGCGTTCTGGAAAACGGCCGGATCATCGAACGCGGCACGCACGACGAGCTTCTAAAACTCGATGGCGAATACGCCGAGCTCTACGAACGCCAGCTTTTGGAAGAAGAATTGGAGGCGACAAACTAGCCAAATGAAGAATCGTGTAGCAAGGGTAAACGTAAAATATGGAACGCTCGTCGGTGTCTGGGGAGCGCTGCTCGCTTCGCAAGCAGTGTTTCTGCTCATCGTGTATGCTGCCAGGCCCGAGCTTTTTGATTTTGATCTTTCAGAGCCTTTGCTTGGGAAGCATCAGATCATAACCGTTATTTTCGCGATCGCGGCTGTCGTCGTGTTCGTCCTTTCATTCCTGCTCCGAAACCAGCACATCCGCCGTTCCGTTGTCGATCAGGATGCGGGCTGCGTACAAACCGCGCTCGTGCTCGGTGGTGCACTCAGCGAAATAAGCTCGGTGCTCGGTCTCGTCCTCGCATTCGTTTTCGACTATCAATATTTCTTTTTGTGGATCGCTCTTGGCCTCATCGGCGTTCTCAGCCATTTTCCTCGCCGCGGTAACCTTCTCGCCGCGGGTTACAAACCTTCGTAACGAAATTTCAGATCACGCATCACATTTTTCTTCCCGGTCAAGAAACCTTTTCCATAGTTGTGGTGTCTAAGCAGTTAAAACCGGCCGAGTTTTTTCGATTTTTATTCTGGACAATCTGGAGTTTTGTATGCGAAAAGTTTTGTTTTTGCTATGCCTATTTTTGTCTGCTTTTGGAGTATCGGCACAAGAATCTAGCGAAGGTTCGCTGCGGGCAGCGAATATAAAGGGTATTGAGTTGGGCGTTTGCCCGTTAAAAAGCACGTCGGTTAAGACGGATATCAGCGGATTCGTCGCGCGTGTGCGAGTCCGCCAGGAATTTGAAAATCCCTACACCGAGCCTATCGAGGCGGTTTACACATTTCCACTTTCGCAAAACGGGGCCGTCGACGACATGACAATGACGATCGGCGCACGCTTCATTCGCGGAAAGATAATGAAGCGCGAAGAAGCGCGCCAAATTTACGAATCGGCGAAACGCGAAGGAAAGGCGGCAAGCCTGCTTGATCAGGAGCGGCCGAATATTTTCACCCAATCGGTCGCCAACATAATGCCCGGTGAAAAGATCACCGTCGAGATCAGCTACGTCGAGACGCTGAAGTACGAGGACGGCTCGTACGAATT
>JBBKXD010000304.1:0-3594 GCA_037969295.1 Pyrinomonadaceae bacterium
TCGACGGGTTTGGGGACGTGCATGTTGTAACCCGCGGCTAGCGCCTGAACGCGATCTTCGGTTCGTGCGAACGCCGTCAGCGCCACGGCCGGCAAACGTTTTCCCGTCGCGACTTCCGATTCCCTGATCTTCTTTATCAGGTCGTAGCCGTCCTCGCCCGGCAAGCCGATGTCCGAGACCAGCACATCGGGTTCGTATTCGTCGATCATCCTCAGCGCCTCGGCAGCCGACGAGCAAGTTTCGATCGTGGCTCCGCATTGTTTGAACAACGCCTCGAGCAACATCCGCGCGTCCGGTTCATCATCGACGGCCAAAACTTTTATTCCGCTCAGATCCGGTGGAGAGTCGAAGGCGAGATGCGCACGTGCCCTGCTCTCATCCCCGCCCTTTCGGTCGATCATCTGCGCGATCGAGCTGCTGATGACCATGATAGGCAACTTCACCGTAAACACCGCACCGTCGCCGTCGTTGCCATTAGACGCTTCGACAGTGCCGCCGTGAAGCTCGACCAGATGCCGGACGATAGATAGGCCGAGCCCGAGCCCCGAATATTTTTTATTTGCCGCGCTGTCAGCCTGCCGAAAGCGATCGAATACAAACGGAAGAAATTCCGGTTCGATACCCGGGCCGGTATCGGTGACCGAGATCTCAGTGTGCGAATTCACCTTGCGCAGCGAAACGCGGACACTGCCTTCGCGCGGGACAAATTTCACAGCGTTCGAAACGAGGTTCCAGACGACCTGCTGCAGCCGGACCGGATCGCCGAGAACGCTGCCCGTGCCGAAATCGAGCACGACATTCAGGTGAATATGTTTGGCCTGGGCCGCGGGACGAAGTGTTTCGACTGCCCCATTGATCACCGAAGTCAGATCGACGGGTTGCGCGTCCAGGCGAAGCTTGCCGGAAATGATTCGCGACACGTCGAGCATGTCATCGATCAGCCGTGCCTGAAGCTTTGCGTTGCGATCGATGGTCTCGAGCGCGGCCGCCGCAGCTTCTTCGTCCAGGCTGTGTGCGCTGAGAATTCGCGTCCAGCCGAGAATAGAATTCAGCGGCGTGCGCAGCTCGTGCGAAAGCAGGCCAAGGAATTCGTCCTTGGCGCGGCTGGCGATCTCCGCCTGTTCAAGCGCCTGCTTTTCGCGCATCGCCAGCGCGTCACGTTCATCCTCGATCTGCTTTTGTAGCGTGATGTCGCGCAGGATCTCCGACGCACCGATGATCGTTCCATCGGTGCTCCTGATCGGCGAGACGGTCAACGAGACGGTTACGAGGTGGCCGTCTTTTGCAGCACGTTTTGTCTCGTAATGCTCGACCTTTTCTCCCGCCCTGACCTTCCCAAGTATCATGGATTCTTCGTCAGGAAGAGTATCCGGGATCAGCATCTGAACTGACTGTCCGATCGCTTCGTCGGACGTGTATCCGAAGATATTTTCCGCCGCTTTGTTCCAACTCGTGAGGAATCCGTCGAGGGTCTTGCTGATGATCGCGTCTTCAGCCGACTCGATTATGGCTTCGAGCCAGCCGGTGAGTGCTTTCTCGTCGTTTCTAATGTTGGTGTTCGCCATGTTCGACTTCGAATTCCCTTCGCTCGACTTGTGTTTGATAATTGTAACATTCAATTCCAAGGTTCAGGAGATGTGAAGGTTATGAGTGTGGATCTTAATGATGGCGATCAGCCGGTGCCGCCGACTGGGCTTACCGCAAAAGGGCTGCCGGGCGCAGTTAACCAAATAGCGTTCGGCGGCGAGGGTGGTGACGTCAGTTTTGAAATATGGCGGCGTCACGGTGACACGGTCGATTGGTACCTGCACGCGACGACTAAGGAACCGAATTTTGACGATTCACCGGTCAAGCCGGGACAGTATTACGAGTACAAGGTGCGAGCCGTCCGAGGAGATGCGGTTTCGGAGTTTACGCCGAGCGCGGTCGTTTATGGAAAGTGATAAGTGATAAGTGATGGGTGATAGGAAAGGCAGGGCGGAAGGCGGAAGGCGGAAGGCGGAAGGCGGAAGGCGGAAGGCGGAAGGCAGAAAGCAGAAAGCAGAAAGTGGAAGGCGGAAGGCGGAAGGCGGAAGGCAGAAAGCAGAAAGCAGAAAGCAGAAAGCAGAAAGCAGAAAGTGGAAGGCAGAAGGCAGAAGGCGGATGCCGAAAAAAGGCTCCCCTCCTAAACAAGAAGCGGAGCCTTACCGATTTACTATTCACGATTTACTATTCACGATTTACTATTCACGATTTACTATTCACGATTTACCATCCACGATCCACGATTCACGATTAACGATTAACGCTCTTAGTCGACCGCAAAGCTTGCGTTCACGACCGCGGTCATGTCTTTCTCGATCGTCGATGTGTCGTATACGCCGTAGTCGGATACGTCGGTCGAGTCGGCGGCGGTTATCTGCAGCACGCCCATTCTTGCCGCACGCACGGCTCCGATCGAATTGCCCGTGCTCTGGGCGATTCGCTCGGCACGCTCTTTCGCGTCCTTTGCCGCTTCGCCAAGCATCTCGATCTTCAGGTCGCCGATCTGTGTGTAGTAATAGCGCGGTGCGCTCGATTCGATGAGGATGCCCTGATCGATAAGCTCGGTCGCCTCGCGTGCGATCTGAGCGATCTTTGCGACATCATTCGATCGCACTTCGATGCTCTGCGAAAGCGTATAGCCAAGGATCTGCGAAGTTTCCATCCCATCGCTGTCGCGGCCCTTCTGCTGCATCGTCGTAATCGACGAAACCGTCATCTGATTTTCCGGAATACCCTTGCTCAGCAGATACTCCTTGATCCGCGGCGTGCTGCTCGAAAGTAGTTTGTACGCCTCGGTCAACGCCGGAGCCTGGGCCGAGACCCCGGCGCTCCAGACGACCAGGTCCGAAGTGATGCGGCGCTTCGCCGAACCCGTAACCGTGATCGCCTCGTCGCCCTTCTGCTTGCGCGAATAGGACCATCCGAGTATCAATGACGAAACGATCAAGCCAAGTGCGAGAGCCGTTCCAATGTTGAATAGGTAGTTGTTCTTTTCTCCGTTCATGTTTTCCCACTTCCTCCGTTCCGACGGTACTAATCTACATCAAGCCCGGTGCATTCTGAACGGAGCTTCGCACGGCGCCGACATGTGGTCAACCACAGTCCGATTTTGGATTTTGGATTTTGGATTTTGGATTTTGGATTGTCGGTAAGTCTCTATAACGACATTCAACAGGAGTCAGAACCGGGAGCGGTAGCGACCGGGTGTCCCGTCAGCAAAACAATCGTCACCATCTCAGTGCGATTTTGGATTGTGGATTTTGGATTTCGGACGGGGTGGTAGTTCAAAAAACATCTGATTCTTCCTAACTACCACCCCGCCTCGCAAAGCCTCGGCACCCCTCCTAAACATGGAGGGGAGTTTGAAATCCAAAATCCAAAATCCAAAATCCAAAATCGCAAAGTTGTTTGCAAATACACCTTCCGACGGTTAGGATTGGCTTATAAAAGAGGAATATTTACTATGAAATTACCCGGTGGATTTGATCTGAACTCGATGATGAAACAGGCCCAGCAGATGCAGGAGCAGATGGGCAAAGAGATGAAGGAAACCGTCGTCGACGCATCGGC
>JBBKXD010000305.1:0-6419 GCA_037969295.1 Pyrinomonadaceae bacterium
AAAGAGGGAGCACACATACTCGACGTCAACGTCGATTTTGTCGGCCGTGACGGCGTGGCCGACATGCATGAGCTCATATCGCGGCTCGTGACGAGTGTGAAGATCCCGATCATGCTCGATTCGACCGAGTGGGAAAAGATGGAGGCGGGTCTCGAACATGCCGGCGGCAAATGCATCCTGAACTCGACGAATTTCGAAGACGGCGAGCCGCGTTTTCAGAAAGTATTGTCCCTCGCAAAAGAATACGGAGCCGCCGTTGTGATTGGTCTGATCGACGAAGACGGGATGGCTCGTGCGAAGGAAGACAAGATCAGGATCGCGAAAAGGGCCTTTGAATACGCGACCGCGTTTGGTATCCAGCCCCACGATATTTTCTTTGACCCGCTGGCCCTTCCGATCTCGACTGGTATCGAAGAGGACCGCAAGAACGCCGACGAGACGATCGCGGCGATCCGTCAGATCCGGGCGGAATTGCCTGAGGCGAATATTATCTTGGGCGTCTCAAATATTTCGTTCGGTCTGAATCCGGCGGCACGCGTAGTATTAAATTCAGTGTTCCTTCATGACTGTGTCGAAGCGGGGATGAATTCCGCGATCGTCAACGCATCGAAGATCCTGCCTCTGATCCGTTTCAATGAGCATGAGATCGACACTGCTCGCGACTTGATCTACGACCGCCGAAAGTTCGACGGTGACGTGTGCACGTACGACCCGCTGATCGAATTCACGACGATGTTCCAGGGAAAGACCGCGCAGTCGATCAAGCAGGACATCACACATCTTCCGGTTGAAGAAAGACTGAAACATCACATCATCGACGGCGAGAAGATAGGGCTCGAAGATTCGCTGAAAGATGCTCTTCGGACGTATCCGCCGCTCGAGATCATAAACAACATTCTGCTCGACGGAATGAAAACGGTCGGCGATCTTTTCGGTAGCGGACAGATGCAGTTGCCGTTCGTCCTGCAATCTGCTGAAGCGATGAAGGCGGCCGTCAAGTTTCTCGAACCGTTCATGGAAAAGGTCGAGGGGTCGAACAAAGGCGTGCTCGTACTTGCAACCGTAAAGGGCGACGTCCACGACATTGGCAAGAATCTCGTCGACATCATCCTCACAAACAACGGTTACAAGGTCGTAAATCTCGGGATCAAGCAGCCGATTGACGACATCTTGCGAGCCTGGGAAGAGACGAATTGCGATGCGATCGGGATGAGCGGCTTGCTCGTCAAATCGACGCTTGTCATGCGCGACAATCTCGAGCTGATGAACGAGCGGGGGATCAATGTTCCGGTGATTCTTGGCGGCGCGGCACTCAATCGGCGATACGTCGATGCGGACCTGGTCCCGCTTTACAACGGCAAGCTTTTTTATGCCCGCGATGCGTTTGACGGTCTGCACGCGATGGACGAGCTGACCGGAGGTCAGCAGTCTAGTGAGTCTAGTGAGTCTGTCGAGTCGAAAGCAAAGTCGGCAGCGGCTGCTAACGGCAATCCGAAATCCAAAATCCAAAATCCAAAATCGGATGACGAGGATCTCGTGGGCGAAGATGCAAAGCTCGGGGCTATCGCTGCGAGAATATCTACGCGTTCGGCCGGCGACTCGACGCACACGATACGATCGGAAGTTACGACGGGAGTTCACATTCCCGGCGCTCCTTTTTACGGTTCGAAAGTTGTCGAGATCACGGATCTGAATAAAGTGTTCGGCTTTATCAACGGGACGGCTCTGTTCAAGGGCCAGTGGCAATACAAGCAGGGACGGAAGTCGCCGGAAGAATATCAGAAAATACTGGCCGAGACTGTCTATCCGAAATTTGCCGAGATAAAGGCCCAGGCGATCCGCGAGAAGCTGCTTGAAGCCAAACTGGTTTACGGATATTTTCCGTGTCATTCCAGTGGAAACGATCTGATCATCTATCAAGACGACGGGCGAACGGAACGGATGCGATTTACGTTTCCGCGTCAGCCGCTTGAGCAGCGCGGCGGAAAGAATCTTTGCCTCGCCGATTATTTTGCGTCGGTCGATTCGGGGAATACTGATGTCGTCGCGTTCCAACTCGTCACGATGGGCCGGAAGGCGAGCGAACATTCGGCGAAACTATTTAAGACGGACAACTACACAGACTATCTTTTGTTTCATGGGCTGTCGGTCGAATCGGCCGAAGCGCTTGCCGAGATGTGGCACAAACGGGTTCGCGAAGAGATGGGAATAGCCGGAAGTGACGCACCGGAGCTAGCAAAACTGTTTCATCAGGGATATCAAGGCTCGCGGTTCAGCTTTGGCTACCCGGCATGCCCGAATCTTGAAGATCAAACCAAGCTCTTCGAACTGCTCGGACCGGAGCGCATCGGCGTTGAGCTCAGCGAGGAATTTCAGCTCGATCCTGAACAGTCGACATCGGCAGTCATCATCCATCATCCCGATGCGAAGTATTTCAATATCGAATAGATCTGCCCCCCCCCCGAGTTCGAATATGTAAACAAAAAGCCGGAGATCAGTCTCCGGCTTTTTAGTTTCAGATCGTCCGCGCCTTATGGAACAAACGCGGCTGGTACCGGCAGATCGCTCGTAGCACCGAATTGCTGGATCAAGATCCCGGCTGTCGTACGGTCGACGAACCAATTTGCATTCGACGGACGGAAGATCGCAAGGTCGAATCTTCCATCGCCATCGTAATCTCCGGGAACCGGAATGTCGGTGTTTATTCCAAAGGGAACTGCGTAGAACGAACCATCCTCACTTCGGAGCACGAACCACGTTCCGGTCGAAGGCCGCCAGAATGCGACGTCGGTTTTGTTGTCCGCAGTGTATCGGCCCTGTACCGGTTTATCTGTCGACGCACCGAACTGGAACGCAGACACGCTTCCGTCCAAGGTTCGACGGATCCACCACTCGCCTCCGGTCACTGCAGGCCGGAAGATCGCGATATCGGCTTTCGCATCGCCGTCGTAATCCCCGACAACCGGTTTATCTCCGGCTGCGCCGAAGCCTATGATATCCGTGCCGCCGCCTGACTTCTGTATGTACCATGTATTGTTCGACGGACGGAAGATCGTCAGATCGGCCTTCGAATCGCCGTCAAAATCGCCCGGTGCCGGAATGTCATTGTTCACACCAAAGGGTACCGCGAAGTAAGAAAAGTCCTCACTTCTCAGGACAAACCACTCACCGGTCGATGGACGCCAGAACGCGATGTCCGTCTTTCCATCGCCAGTGTAGTCGGCGGCGACAACCTTATCGGTTGAAGCACCGAACTGAAGAGCTGGGACTTGTCCGTCGGAGCTCCGCTGCCACCACCACGAACCATTGGACGGACGAAAGATAGAAATATCCGTTTTGTTGTCTCCATCGTAATCAAAAGGAGCACGAGCAGTTAGGACCGGGGCGGTCACGGTAAAGTTCAAGTCCGAGATATCGAAGAAAATGTTTCCGACCGCTTCGATCTTGATGCGTGCGGTGGCCGTCAGCGAACTCGGAATCGTGACTGATTCACTTCCGTCGTTGGCCGTCGATGCGGCCAGTACAGTCGGGAAAGTCTGACCGCCATCGCTTGAAAACAAGATCCGCACATTCGCAGCACTCACCGGGGCCGCAGTTGTGTTCGCGACATTCCACGTGACGGTCTGGGATGAATTGCCTGGCCAGCTAACTCCGGTGTTGGGTGCCGTAATTGCGAATGGTCCGCTCGCCGCGTCGACGATGACGGTCGCTGTGGCTGTATTTATTCCGCCTCCATTAGGGCGATTATCACGAGCAACGACTTGAAATGTCATCGTCCGAGTTATCGCGGGCAAAAGTTCTCCGGTCAGCAAGCTACCCATTGTAGACGGCGGTACATTCGCCGAGTCCAGGATGTGTGTAAGAGCCGGGAACGTGCGACTCGGGCCGGATGTCGGAAGGTGGGGCCGGAAAATAGGTCGGGCAGTTCCGTCGGAATCCGTATTAGGAACCGCGGTCGTCGAAGCACCGAGATCGTATTGTTGCCAATCGTAGGAAAGGGTATCGCCATTTACGTCCGAACCGGTCGCGGTCAGCGTAAACGGGGTCTGCTTCGGAATGTTCCACGACGGGCCGCCGACGATAGACACGGATGGCGGTGTATTACCGCTCGGAGTGGTAGTTGCGCAAGAATTGCCGTTTCCGGTTTGACTATACGCGACGATCACCTCGAGGCTTTTCACATGAAATGTGTCGATACTATTGGCACTCAGATTCTGATTCCCGCATATACCGGCGTAGGCCATGATCGTGACGCCGCTACCGGGTTCATATGCGCTGGCCGCACTGCGGTTACCACCGCTGCAGTTTGATACCGCACCGTTGAAAGTATGATTTGCACCCCACTGATGTCCCATCTCATGTGCGACGTAATCGATCGCAAACGGATCACCCGTCGGGTTGGGAAGCCCCGTCACACCGCGGGCCCTACTCGCACCGCACGGGCCGTTAAGCGTTGCGACGCCGCCGCCGCCGGTACTGAAGACGTGGCCGATGTCGTAATTCGCCGTCATGATCACAGTATCGAGAGTGGTCTGGTTCTGACCTAGCATCGTTGAACCGCTACTGTTGGTGTACGGGTCGTTGCCAGAGGTGCACGCAACTCCACCGCAGTTCATGTTGTCACCCGCATAGGTGATGAGATCGTTGTTCGCGACTACGACCATTCTGATCGCCAGATCGCGTTCATAGACGCCGTTCACGCGGTTCATGATCAGCACTTCGGCCGCAAGCGTTCCCACAATGGTGTTACCGCCGACCGCGACCGAATATTCGTTGGTCGCAGCCAGTGCGAGTCGGTAAGTACGAAGTTGCGTCCCCGAAATGACCTCGGGAGACGCGATGTCCGGGATAAGCTCGCGATTGTCTCCGTTAGTCGGCCGGAACAGTCGTTCGATCGCTTCCTGCTGATCGAAATCGCACGAGAAACGTGTTCCCTTCGGCGCGTCGCGTTTGAAATATGTGATGTAGTTGTCCGTTTCACCGGTCGCGTACGGATCGACCATAACGGTGCCGGTCGTCGAAAGCACCATCGCGTGAAAGCCGGATGGCAGAAAATCTAGGCGGACGGTTGCGGTCGGATCGTCTATACCACGACCGTTATAAGTTCGTCCCAGTTCGGGGTACTTCGCCAAAAGCCCCGGCTCCACGATCAACGAGTGCTCGATTCGAAAACGTCCAAACGTGCCGTTGGGCATCGGCAACGTGAGAATCGCCTGCGTGAACCGGCTCTCATGTGAAAATTCTTGGGGCGCGGCGTTGAGGATCGCAGACACGACGCTCTTATTTAAGGCATACGTCTTATATGCGGCCGGTATCACGAGCCGCTCACCGGCGTGGTCAGCGAGCCGACTCTCATCAGCCGCCGTCCATACACGGTCCGGACTTGTTTGAGCTCCGGCGAGTGCATGGAAACTAAAAAGAAAAAGGGTGACCGCCAACAGGCGGATGAGGGGCTTGCACATGGAAAATCTCTCCTATTTAATTGGGTTCAAAGTAGCGGCCACCACTAAGACGCAGGACGGCGAAATTGATGTTTACAAAATGAAAATAGCGAATGAGCGCTTTGATAAAGTGAAGGAATGCAGCGAAAGCATAGCTCAGTCCGCTCTTTTTGTCCATCGTTCTTCAGCAAGGATAGTAGGTAAATTTAATATTCGACGCGGTTTTCGTTTTAGCCTAGCCACGTGCTTCAGCACGTGGGAAGGATCTGCAGAGAAATCGCTAGGGCGTTTAAACGCCCTTCCAGTTGAAAACCCTTTAAAACTGGCTTGGTATTCATCCCTACCAGTCCCACAACGTAAACGGTGTGGCCACGCTAAGGCGAAACCAAGATCTTCCACGCCATTCTCTCGTCGTCGTCGTCGGATGCTAGACTGATTCTTCGCTTATGTCGCAGGAACTGACCGCCGAGAGCGGTGCACAACTTGAAAGCAGCGGTGGGTCGCTGCTTCCGACGAGAGAAGAGATCTCGGTACTTTCCACAATGGAGACCGTCGGATTTCGTTTGGTTCGGCGGATGAACGCCGGCGTCTGGAAAACCTTTTGGACATTTTGTCAGCGACATATCGGTTCGCTGTGGATCTATCTCGCGACCTATAACCTCATGAACGTTTTTGGTATCGAGAATGTCGATGCCACCGATCCCGAACGTCCCATCCTGCTCGTCGCGAACCACCGGTCGTTCTTCGACATGTACACCATCTCGAGCGTCATGTTTCGGCACACGAAAAAACGGCCGATCAAACTGTTTTTCCCGGTGCGGGCGAAGTTCTTCTATGACAATCCTCTTGGATGGTTCGTGAATCTTGTGATGGGTTGGTGGGCGATGTATCCGCCTTTTTTCCGCGAGCAGAAGGAAGCGCGAAAGCGAACCTTTGACAAGTTTTCGGTTCGCGAACTGATCCGTATCTGTTCGCGGG
>JBBKXD010000306.1:0-6964 GCA_037969295.1 Pyrinomonadaceae bacterium
GAGTCGGATCGCATTGTTGAGAATTCCGGCATTTACCGATCTATGCCCTCCGGATCAGAGCAGATATCGCCAGGGAAATACGACGAACTCAAACGCGAACTCGCAGCTCATCGGGAAAATATCTCGAGGGCCTTTAGCGATGTGGATCTAATGATCGTTCCCACGTTGCCCGGATTACCGCTTAGGATCGAGGACGCGACGGATCCTTTTGCGCTGAACGCCTGCACGTTCTCCTTCAGCGTCGGCGGTTTGCCCGCGATATCGATCCCGTGCGGATTCTCGCAATCGGGTTTGCCCATCGGCCTGCTGATCGGCGGTCCGCCGAGTTCGGACGCACGGGTTATTGCTTTGGCCCGTGCGTATCAAAACAAAACTGACTGGCACAATAGACGGCCCCCGCTGGACTGAACAACCCGCAAGGTTCGCGGCTGTGACTGCCATGGTCGGGATCATCCACTCCAAAATTCGAAACCTGCTGCCGATGCGGAGCGTATCGAGCGCAATATGACGAACAATCTAATGCTTCGCAATACGTCGCTGGTCTTGTTGCTAAGATTTGGCCTGCAGATACTACGTGACGATAACCGGGCCGAGAAAACATATCGGAAGCCGCCGAGTGCGCGTGCACCGGGCCTCGCTCGCGGTTTTCGCGCGTGGGAGTTTTGAGAAATAACTTTCGATTTGATTTGAGATTTCAAATTTCAAATTTCAAATTTGAGATTTGAGATTTGAGGTTTGAGGTTTGGGATTTAGGATTTGGGATTTGAGATTTGGGATTTGAAATTTGAAATTTGAGATTTGAAATTTGAAATTTGAGATTTACCTTTTGGGATTGCGTCGCGGAGCGACGATTCGAGTTTAGCCGTGGGCACAGCGAAGCGACGCCCACGGTCCATCCATCACATCGATCCCGTCGCGTCAGCGACGGTCGAACCATTATTCCGGCGGTAGCCTCGCGAACGGACAGGAGTACAATAGGAACACCAAACGCAAACTCACCGAGGAGGAAACGATGCAAAATCTACGCAGGAGATCCTGGCAAATAATTTTCGGTATCGCGGTCGCGTGCGTGCTGGGGGCGGCGGCGTTCGGTCATCCGGGATCGGGTATTCTCGTGGATCGTGTGGGGCAGATATATTTCATCGACACAGGTTCCGGATTGTGGAAGATCGACGCCAAAGGTGCGGTCGGTCGTCTTTCACCTCTGCGTAATCATTGGCTGGCGATGGATCCGAATGACCGGTTCATACAATCCCGTGTGCCGGCGGATCCGGGCCGCGACTGGGTCATCACCGCCGCCGGTTCGAATCCGACAATACTCATCTCCTCCGACTTTCCGATCGTGATAGGCCAGGATGGGAATCTGTATCATCCGGCAGTCAGAGATGGCAGCCTCCACATTCTGCGGATCAACACCGAAGGTCGGTCGTCCACATTCGCCACACTTCCCCGCTCGGTCGCGGGAGCGGCGTTGGGGTGGATAAACGGGCTCGCTACGGGTCCGAATGGCTCGATCTACTATACCGAGGACAATGCGGTCAGACGCATCGCCGTGGACGGCAAGGTCTCGACGATTGCGACGGTCACGGCTCTCACTAACGGGCCGACGATTCCCGGCAACGAGACGCATCCATATCTTCGCGGGCTAAAGGTCGACAGTAATGGCTCAGTGTATGTCGCCGACTCTGCCGATGCCCGCGTGTTGAAGATCACGGCTGATGGCAAAATCACAACGCTGCTCCAACTCGAGAGTCCGTGGGCACCGACGGACGTCGCCGTCTTCGGCGATATCGTCTACGTGCTCGAGTACAGTCACACGGCCGGCGACGATCGAGTCGCGTGGATGCCCCGTGTGCGGAAGATCGCACCGGAGGGAAAATCGACGATCATCATGACGGTCGATCAGATGCCCGGTGCCCGCGCCTCCGGGCCTGTCGCACCCGTGTCGGTGAATGATACCTGGACAGAGTTCTTCGATATGTTGTGGCGGTCCATTTTGCGTTTTGCGCCCGGCCCCGTTTGATCTTCAGACCGAATCTCGGATACGAAATAGCCCCTCAACTCAAGATGGTTTGCGCCACAGGTCAGAACCGGGAGCGGTAGCGACCGGGTGGCCCCGCAACAAATACGAATCCATTTTGCCGCCGGGCGACCCGGTCGCTACCGCTCGCGGTTCTGACAGGAGAGAACCACTCGGACGCCGGATTTCCGCACGCGATTGTGTTTGTGGTTTAATCGTCGCCATGTCGAGTGACGAATTCACATATCGAAACGCAGAAGAATCCGATGCGGAGGCTCTGGTCGCGCTCATCAATCATGCATTCGCGGTTGAGAAGCCGTTCTTCACGACCGAACGGATCGACCTCGCGGAGACGCTCGAGCATTTGAAGAAAGGGACGTTCATTCTCGCCGAGGACGGCACGACGATGGCGGGATGCAATTACGTTGAGCTGCGAGGCGACTCGGGGTATTTCGGATTATTGTCGATCGATCCGGGTTATCAGGGCCGCGGGCTCGGCAGAATTTTGATCGAACAGGCCGAGGAGTTTTGCCGCGATGCAGGATGCTCCGTCATGCGAATCCGCGTGCTGAATCACCGCACCGAACTCCCTCCGTTTTACGAGAAGCTCGGGTATCGACTGTCGGGTACCGAGGAAGTCGAGCAGGTCGCGACGGCCCGCATGCCATATCACTTCATCGTCATGGAAAAGGAGTTGTGAGTACCGGCGGTTTGATCAGGTTTTATTTCGTGTGGGTTCGTGGTTGCAGTCTGTTGCTGGATACACAAGACGAAAGACGGAACCTGAAACTACCGCAAATGAACATTACTGTGTTTGCTTGTATGTTTGTAGGGTCGTGCTCCTTCGTGTGTTTCGTGTACTTCGTGGTTCGGCTTTCATAAAGCCAACCACGAATCACTCGAACCCACACGAAAAAGAACACGAAACAAGAAGGGTCTTAAAGTCAGCGATGACTTCCCCGTGCCGGCGGACTATGACGGCGACGGCAAGACCGACATCGCGATATACCGCAACGGCCAATGGTGGCAACTGTTGAGCGCCGACTCCAGCGTCAAGATAGATACGTGGGGAGTCGCCGGCGACATTCCGATCCCGGCCCAGTCCAGATTTTGATCCTACCCGGGCGCCGATAATAAACTACGGAGGCTGTCTGAAAAAGAAACACTTTTTCCGACAGCCTTTTTTTTTTGCCCGATTGTGAGTGCGGTCAATCATTCCGCAAATTTCATTCGATTGATTATCCCAACAAAACGCGGGTGCCGGCGAAGGTTGTCCCATTTATGATCGACGTTCAGAAGTATCAACCTGACGTCACGGAGCTCGACAGCATCGTCTAGCTCATCGAGCGCTTTGTCGGTGTCTCCGAGCCCGTTGTAGACCATCGCGAGGTTATACGACGGGGCGAAGCTATCCGTCTTGCGCTCGCGAAGCTGTTTGATCGTCTTCATCGCCTCGTTACGCCGTCCGGTTTTCCCGTAGACGTATCCGGTCAGCGAGATTGCCTCAGAATTTCCGCCCGAAGCTGCACGCGCCCGTTCCAGTTCTGCAAGCGCATCCTCGAAGCGCGACTGGCCGATGTAGATCCGGCCAAGCATCAACCTCGCGATCCAGAAGTTCGGGTCGATCTCGAACGTTTTGTTCAAGCGTTCGATCGCCTCAGCGTCTCGTCCAGCATAATGAAACGCCTGAGCTTCGAGTGCGTTGGTCTGAAGCGATAGCGGATCGATCTCTCGTGCGGCCCTCATCTCGGCGACTGCCTCATCATGACGACCAAGCAGTGTCAAAAGGATCGACAGGCCGCGATGAGCATCGGCACTGTTCGGATCCAACTCAACTCCGCGACGCATCTCTGTCTCAGCCGTCTTCCAGTCCCACTCGTACCACGACGCGACATAACCAAGCATGACGTGGGCCTGCGAGAGCTGGTCGTCGAGCTCGAGCGCCTTCAAAGCAGCAGTTTTCGACTGCGGAAAAACCGTCGCCGGCGCGACGTCGCTTGTGATCGACAATGTCCGATACGCATCGGCAACTCCGGCATACGCCATGGCGTATCTGGGGTCGATCGCAATCGCTTCCTGATAGAAGTTAATTGCCTGCCGAATTTCCTGGGGCGTCGATTTGAATTGAAAAAAGCGGGCTTGTAAGTAGAGTCGATACGCTTCCAGATCATCGGTGCCACGGCCGCTCGTCGGCTTCGCGCGACTAAGGCGTACCCGCAAAGCTTCGGCGACCTTGGATGATATCGCATCCTGCACAGCGAAGATGTCGCGATACTCTTCATCGAACGTCCCGCCCCAGATCGCCTCGCCGCTTACGACATCGATAAGCCGAACGTTGACCCTTATTTTTTCACCCTGCCGCTGGATGTTCCCGTCGAGAACGGTGTCGGCGCCAAGTTCGCGGCCGGCAGATTGAGGATCCTGGTCCGGACTCGAGAACTTCCGCACGGAAGTTAAGGGGCGCACGACCAAGCCGCTCGTATTACTCATCTTTGCGATCAGTGTGTCCGCCATACCGATCTCCAGCGCCGGATCGGAACCCTCGGCCATTAGGGGCTTGAATGGGAGAATTGCGAGAACGCCTTTCTGTTCTGCGGTCGCCGAGCGATACCAGCCGAGGTACACGTAAGCTGCGGCTGCAACCACAGTGATCAGTAAGCCGGCGGCGATCGCGAGCGGAACGATGGAAAAACGGCGTCGCGTTTTGGGAACGTGTGCCGAAGCACCCGACGGTACCGGATCGTTCGGGGCCGATCCGCCCGCTACCTCCGCGACGAATCGATATCCCATCCCGGGTACCGTCGCGATGAACTCATTCTCTCCACGCGTCTCACCGAGTGCACGCCGAAGGATCGATATGTTCTGCGTCAGATTGCTTTCCTCGACGATCGTTTCCGGCCACACGGCGGACATGATCTCGTCCTTTACAATCGTCCGACGCGGATTTTGCACCAGATACAGAAGCAGGTCGAAGACCTTAGGCGTAAGGGGTACCGCCTCGCCGTCGCGCCGGAGCAGCAATCTGCGCGCTACGTCTACTTCGAACTCATTGAATTTGTAATGCGTAAGCTCTTCGACGGACATACGAGGAAATTCTTACAAATTTTTAGATGGATTCATAGGACTTCTTACGGGTCGGCACCCGATGATGGGGTGACGGTGGGGTTCCGCCTGCCGAAAACGATAAGTCTTGGAGGAATCTATGAAAAAGTTAATTCATTGGTCATCGCAGTTAGTCATTGCTATTTGTATCGTCGCTGTCCTGCAGCTTTCCGTCGCCGGTCAGGAAAAGAGCGCTTCCAGCAGTATCGAAGGGGTCTGGCGTACAACTGTAACGCCACGCATCTGCACTACAGGAGTTCCGGTCGGGCCGGTGTTCCCAGGGATCCTCATGTTCATAAAGGGCGGGACGATGACGGGAACTTCGACGGCGGTAACTTCGGTGTACGGGAACTGGTCCCGGGAAAATGGGCCGCGTCAGTACTCATTCGAGAGCCTCTCTTTCAGGTTTGATGGGAGCGGAAATCTACTCGGCACCCGGCGTATTTCGCATGATGTCACACTCGACGAGCCAGGAAATTTGATGACCTCGTCAGGTACGTTCCAGGACCAGGACAATGCCGGCAACCCGACGATGTCGGGATGTTCGACGGCGACCGGGGTCAGATTTCAGTAATATCCGAACCAACGGGCTTCAAAGTTGAATGATCCCCAATCATTCGAGTCGCCCCTAAAATCGCCGCCGCGCTTGAACGGGACACGCACGTTGTTGCTCGCGTTCTGCTCATGCTCGTCGGCGAATGCCCGCGCTCAGTCACTGGAATAACCACCGGGCGACCGGCAAGCAGGTCTGGCTTGACCTTTGGGTTACACTGAAACCCATGAAGACACTACTCCTTTCGATCGTCATTACGCTGGTTTCGTCGCTAGCTGCGTCCGGACAGTCGATGTTCGACAGGGTAAATGATTTCGACGGCGACGGCCGGGCGGACTATGTCGTTACGCGAAATGAAAACGGGCAAAAGATCTGGTATCTGTGGCGCTCGACCGCGGGATTTGCGGGCCTCGCGTGGGGACTGCCGAATGACGCGGTCATGGCCGGGGACTATGATGGCGACGGAAAGACGGACGTCGCCATTACTAGAGTGACCGACGCCACCACGAATACCTGGGTTTACACGACCTTTTATTTATCTTCGGCAACCGGCGCGGTCGGAACCGTCGATGTGAGCGCTACCCAGATAGCCGGCGTCACCTCTATTTCCAACGAAGACTATGACGGAGACGGCAAGACAGATCCGGGTGTTTTCGTGTGGCATTCCATCGGCTTTCTTACCTACAGAAAGAGTTCGACCGGCACTGTCAACCAAACTGGATTGGACTGGTTTCTCGTGCGGACCGGTGACCTGTCTGGCGACGGTGCGGCGGAAGTTGTCTCACACAATCCCGGCTCGGGCGAGACCACAGTGAAAAACGTCGCTCAGGGGGGCCAGTACAGGCTGCAATTTGGAACCTTTGGCGACCGCTGGGTCGCTGCCGATTTCGATGGGGATAATAAGGGTGACATCGCGATCTTTCGGACCTCGACAGGCGATTGGTGGTGGCTGCGAAGTTCCGATTCTGTCCTCAACGTCGCTCACTGGGGTGCGAACGGCGATCAACCCGTCCCGGCGGATTACGATGGCGATGGCAAATCCGACTTCGCGGTCTACCGACCCGGGTCAACGCAAAGTATTTTTTGGGTACTCGGGAGCACCGCCGGCTTTTCCGCCTTTGGATTTGGCGTCGAGACCGATTCGGTCGTGACCTACTGACCCGTGCTTCGCCCTCAATGCATTGTCCGTACTGGTTCCATTGGAATTTACCTCCGATACCGCGTCGTTGCGCGCCTAGCCTTTTTCCCGACTTGTTCGTAAAATTCAAAAATCGAATATTAACCATTAA
>JBBKXD010000307.1:0-14675 GCA_037969295.1 Pyrinomonadaceae bacterium
AAACAAAGCCGCCGGGTCACCCGCATCTGCTCTGCGCCAATGCTGGTTCCGTTCTTTCTTTCTTTCGTCAGCCTCATGATACTCGAAGATCAGCTTCACGGGTGTGGGTGAGTTTGACAACACACCGCACCGCCAGTAGGGTCGAAAAAACGGGTTTGTTTTTCCTATACCCCGTCGAAATTAGCAAGTAGTCTCTGCGCTCGGCGTCGAGGCGGAGGATCCTGTGATGGCAACCAATGGCGACAGCAAGGCTCAACAGGCCGGTGACAGCGCATCGCTGGAGGTGCTCGCCCGGGGCGGGTTGATCGCTTACGGAGTTGTTCACCTCTTGATCGGCGTGCTGGCGTTGCAGATCGCGTGGGGCGCGTCGGCCAGCAAGAGCGCCGACGTTTCTGGCGCGCTGAGAACACTGGCTGATAAGCCCTTTGGCAAGATGCTGCTGGTGCTGGTTGTGGTGGGCTTGGTGGCGCTCGCGCTCTGGCAGGCCAGTGAAACCATCTGGGGCTATCGCAACTGTGAAGGCGTCGAGCGAGTCCGAAAGCAGATCACAAGCGGGGCCAAGGCCGTGTTCTACGCTGCGCTGGGGTTCAGCGCGGCTTCGGTCGCGCTCGGCTTGGGATCGTGGGACTCGCAATCCCAGCAGCAAACCACCTCTGGAGTGCTGGCGTGGCCCGGCGGGCGGGTGATCGTCGTGGTCACGGGGCTGGTCATCATCGGCGTCGGCGTGGCCGGGGTGGTCAAGGGCGTGAAGAAATCCTTCGGTGAGGAGATCGACACGTCGTCGATGTCCCCTGTTGCCCGGAAGGGCGTGGCGCGATTGGGCCAAGTCGGATACATCACCAAGGGGGTGGCCTTGGGCGTGGTGGGGGGCCTGCTCAGCTATGCGACGCTGACCTTCGAGGGGCAGAAGGCGTCGGGGCTGGACGGCGCGCTGCAGGCGATCCTGGCGCAGACGTTCGGGAGGTATCTGCTCACGGCGGTGGCGCTTGGATTCTTGGCTTTCGGACTGTTCGCGCTGCTCGAGTCACGATACCGCCGGATGTAACCATCTGCACCAAGTGCACGGACGCCGTGTTGGCGAGCCAGAATCGGGTCAGCGACCTCCTTGAATGCTTCGACAAAATTGTTGGGTTCGGAACTCATTGCGGCGGAGGCGGCCTAAGGGTGGAGTTGAGCCGCCGCGAGGCGAAGCCGGCGGTCGGCTCGAACGACTTGTTATACGCCAGTGAACGGATGGTTGCCAAACGCGAGTCTCGCTTGCTACCAGGCACGCCTTGGCCGAGCTGCTCGGCAAGCGCGACAATGATGCCCTCAGGCCCGCGGATGTAGGCTAGGCGGTACGTGTCCTCGTATTGCATTTCGCCAATGAGCTCGGCCCCGTGGGCGCGCATGCGCGCACTACGGCATTCGCTTCGCCCATAACACAGACGCAACCGTGACGAATTTTAAGAAAACGAAAGTGCGATGAGCTATTAGCTCGGCGCTTCCATTCGGATCGGAGTTGAATGACATTCCCAACCCCTCATATGTGCATCGCGCGTGTCAAAGCGGTCTGTTTGTAGAAATGATGGAAGGTGATACGCTTGCGGCCTCGATAAAAGTAAAAGGTTCACTGGACGCTTACGCCTCTCGCGAGACGTAGCAAAGGGGAAATATGACAGTTGTTTTGAGAGCTACTACGCCGGGTTTCACGGCGGCAAAATATGACGAACTCGTTCAAAAGCTCGACGCGGCCGGAGCAGGCTCGCCCGCGGGCCGGCTCTATCATGTATGTTTCGGCGATACCGACAATCTTCGCGTCAGCGATATCTGGGAATCGCGCGAAGCGTTCGAAAAATTTGGCGAAACTTTAAAGCCTGTGATGACGGACTTAGGTATCCCTGCGCCTGAGATCGAATTTTTCGAAGTGCATAACATTATCGAAGGCCGAAAGGCGACCGCCACCACCTCCTAGGCCGCATTCTAATGATTCTTCCACCCGCTGCGGAAGGCACGATTTAGCTCCCCTCCGGCCGAGGAGCGCGAGGCTTCCGCAGCGGTGTGGTACTGGGAAATCCAAATCCAAAATCTAAAATCCAAAATCGGTTGCGTCTATGGCATCCGCTTCGCGCGTAACACGCATGCGATTGTGACGACTTCAAGAAAACGAAAGCGGGATGATTTTGAAGTCACCCGCTCGACGCTTTCAGCCAGAAACGCGACAGTGATGGAGAGTGAAAAACAAAAAGCCCGTATATGGGCTCGGCCGTTCGAAGTTCATCCAGGATGACCCCTGAGAAAGCCGGTCCAACTGCTTCAACCTGAGAAGCAATAGTTGCGCCGAAGTTCCTACGAATAGCCGATGAGATTCGCTGAGTAGTGACTGCCATGGCACAGGTTTTCCTTGACACCCAGCCTGTATCACCCTAACATCCAGTCCATTAAGTGCCACTATGAAAAAACGGTACTTTCCTCAATTTCGACAACGCATATTTCCAGCACTATTGTAGTTAACCAAAACGAGGAGTCGGAGAGCGCCAGGCGTGATATTCTCAAGGGTGACGAGGTGGATTGAATGGCATCGGCGAGCCAGATAAAAGCACTACTACTAAGCCACATTGAGGGCGACGACCCGCGCTTCTACGCGACTGCGATGCAACTTGCGGCTGCGGAGGCTAAACGCGGACATGAAAACGTTGCGCTTGAAATACGCCGCATAATTGATCAAGCGAGGTCGAGCGAGAATCTCCTTCCAAGTCATAAATCGCCGACATTGATCGTGAGACCGAACAAAGAGCTTTCGGACCTTCTATCGGTTTCTTATCCGGAAGTTCTTCTAACCGATATGACTCTGAGCGATAAGCTCAATACAAGCCTAAAGCGTCTGTTGAACGAACAGCGGAACATTGAAAAGCTTAAAGGTCACGGCTTGAATCCTCGGAGAAAGATTCTCTTTACTGGAGCGCCAGGGTCGGGAAAGACTATGGCGGCATCAGCGATCGCTGGCGAGTTGAAAATGCCGTTATTCATCATGCGGTTGGATGGATTAATCACCAAGTTCATGGGGGAAAGTATCAGCAAGCTCCGTCTTATCTTCGATTCGATTCAAAACACCCGAGCGGTCTATCTCTTTGACGAATTTGACTCGATCGGCTCGCATCGCGGCGTAACCAACGACGTTGGAGAAATAAAGCGGGTGCTCAATAGCTTTTTGATGTATATCGAGCAGGATGCGTCGGACAGTATAATCATCGCCGCAACTAATCATCCACAGGTACTTGATTTTGCACTCTTCCGTAGATTCGACGAGCTTTTGGAATTTAGTCTGCCGTCGGAAGCCCAAATAAAGAAATTCTTCAAAACACATTTGTATCCAGCGAAGCTCACGTCCGAAGACACGCAAATGCTCACACACCGGGCAATCGGATTGAGCTTCGCCGATATTTCAATTGCGTGTAACGATGCAGTGAAGAACGCTATTCTAAACGACGCCGAAGAATTGAACGTTGACGAACTGCTACGAAGCTTAGAGGACCGATCCGCATTTCAATCGCGTTACAATAAACCAAAATGAACCCCGACAGGTGTACAGTTAAATGTCCAAACACCTTTTCCCGCGAAACACATCGACATCAGAACCTTTTCAGAAACCCCCGGATGGCGGCGGAGCGCCCAAAACCCCCGATCGCGATAGGGAAGAACACGGTAAGTTCCTCCTCGCGACCATTGAGGAAATTGCGAGGACTGCCGCCAACGTTCCTGTTGGAGTAGGATCGGATGCGGTCTACCTCGAGTTTGAGGGCGACCCGGGTTCGCCGCTCGCGCTCGGCAGCATTGAATCTACTTTGGACAAACGTGAACTCGTTGCTGTGAGTTCTCGGATTGAGGATGGCCAGGAGGTCTTCACGGCAACCGTTCTAGCCGATCCGGACAAGCTTGATAAATTGGCCGCCAAGGTCGAAAGCTATCTCACCGAAGATAAAAGGGACGCTCCGGATGAACCGAAGAACAAAGCTCTTGTAAACAGTATTTCGGCAATTCGGTTTGCACCGCTGCAGTCCATTCTCGTCGGAGCAAGGGTCCAGGATGCTGAGGCGATTAACCAATGGGAGGCTTGGCTCCGGCCGGGCGCGGACGACGAAGAGCGGGAGGCGATCATCAATGGTTTTCGCGGAGCCGCCGAGGTGAATCGGATCTATGTCGGCGAACGCACGATAAGATTTCCGGAAGCCAGCGTGATCCTTGTAACCGCTAGCTTTAGGCAGATCAACGAAGTCATATTTCCGCTTAATGTCCTTGCCGAACTCAGACGTGCGGCCGTTACCGCGGAATTCTTTGCTAGGCTGCCCCGTAATGAACAGATCGATTGGAACGCCGACGCCGCCGGCCGAATTCAGATTGCCGATGGCATCCTTCCTTCCGTCTGTCTTCTGGATACCGGCGTCAACCGCGGCCATCCTTTGATCCAGCCTTCACTGGCTGAAAGGGATTTGCACACCTATGATCCGAACTGGCTGGTGACCGATCATGATTCGCATGGAAGCAAAATGGCCGGCCTATGCCTGCATGGCGATCTTGTTGAGTTATTGGCTTCTGCGGGAAATGTACAACTTCGCCATTGCCTTGAGTCGGTCAAGATCTTTCCACTGCCGCCGCAAGAGAATCTTCATGAACTATATGGAAGTATTACGATCGAGTGTGTCGCCCGCGCTGAGATAGCTGCTCCGGATCGAAGACGCGTCATCTGTCTCGCCGTCACTAGTCTGACAGACCGAAATCAGGGAATGCCTTCGTCATGGTCGGGGACAATCGACAGGCTTGCGACGGGTTCGGATGAGGAAGACGTGACGAGACGTTTGTTCTTCATTTCTGCAGGAAATGCGGATCAGAACGGCTACTCGGATTATCCCGATTCGAACCACTCAGATCAGATCCATGATCCGGCCCAATCGTGGAACGCCATAACTGTTGGAGCTCACACCGAGAAGGATTTGATACCGGCCGATTCTCCGGATGCGGGACTGGGCGTTCTTGCTCCATACGGCGTGTTGTCGCCCCACTCAACGACGTCCCGAACATGGCGGAACATGTGGCCGTCAAAGCCGGACATTGTCATGGAGGGTGGGAATCTCGGCGTAGGAGGAGGCGGAGGTTATTTTCCTGAGCTGTCTGCACTACGTTTGCTCACCACTTCGCATGAGTGGATACAAAATCCGCTCATTGACTTCGGATCGACCAGTGCGTCCACAGCGCTCGCCAGCCGATTCGGGGCGATGATCCTCGCCGAGTATCCTGACATTTGGCCGGAAACGATTAGAGCCCTCTTGATCCACTCAGCCGAGTGGACGGAGGAAATGATTGCCGAGGCTTCCGGAGATAAATCTCACCTACTGGAATGCTATGGATTCGGAGTACCGAATATTCAACGTGCCCTTGAAAGTAAACGGAACTCGTTGACTCTGGTTGTTCAGGATCAACTACAACCTTTCAAGGAAGAAAATGGGAAGCGACGTGCCAACGAAATGAATCTTCATGAGCTGCCGTGGGCTCGTGATATTCTGCTCGACCTGGGTGAGGTCGAGACCGAAATGCGCGTGACGCTCTCTTACTTCATTGAACCTAATCCGAGCAGTAAAGGCTTTTCGAGCAAACATCGCTACGCCTCGCATCAGCTGCAGTTTGCCACGGTCCGAAGCGAAGAAAATAGCGAAGGCTTTCGCCATCGTGTGAATAAGGCCTCTCGTGAGGACGGAGAGCCGGGCGGCGGAAGCGGGGACAATGAAGGCTGGTTTCTGAAACCGCGAATGCGAACCAAGGGGAGCATCCATTCCGACGTTTGGAATGGTACCGCCGCTCAACTCGCGACCAAGAATATGATCGCGGTATATCCTGTCGGTGGGTGGTGGAGAGATCTGAAACGTAAACAACGTTGGAGCTCCATCGCGCGATATTCACTAGTGGTGTCGATCAAAACTGAGGCTGAAGATGTCGACATCTACACTCCCATTCAAAATCAAATTGAAAACGTAATTGAAATTGAGAATTGAGGAGCATCAAATTCTCCGCACCCGCGACTACGCTTCAATGCGTTCGGCGAGTTCGGTCCAGTGGGTGAGGTCGAGTTCGAGTTGGGCGGTGAGACGTTGCTGTTCGAGGAATAATTCGTGGACGCGGCCGGCGTCGCTGGCGGGGGCGGTCAGTTCCCTTTCGATCTCGGGCAGGGGTTTTCGGTTTCGGCGATACGGTGTTCGATGGCTTAGTGGGAGGCAAACTCAAATCAACCGACGGCGTCTACGGCATTCGCTTCGCCCATAACAAGCACGCCACCGTGACCAACTTCAAGAACGGAGAGTTCGTTTAGTCGATTAGTCGGATCCTTTAAAATACACCGAACTCTCGACCGCCGACCATTTGAAACAAACTATCGAGTGCTCGCGATCTATCCTTCCACTGCCGCACGCGCTGTGGAGTGCCTAGTGTCAGTTCGAAAACTCCATCAGCACCACGTTCGAACCGGAGGGTTGTGTTTTCGTATGATGGGGGGCCCGGATGGTTTGGAATCGGCAAGGTCAGCTTGTCCATGGAATTATTTCCGAAACGCATGTGACACGCCGTGGTTATTCCATTGAATCGCACGGGAACTTCGCCGAGACTCGTATTCCGTTCGACAGTGCGTGCGGCAAAACCGAAGAAGACACGCGAGCCGCGTTGCAAATCAATTTGATTGCCCGGTCGCCCCACTCCCAAGTTTTGAACGACGCGCCCAACGTCTACCCAAAAAGAGTTGCTCGCCGCCATCAGCGCAGCCTTCGATAGAGCTAAACCTCGCAACGGATCAGATATTTGCGCTACGAAGGTCGGATCCTCCGGAATATATCTCGGGCGGTAACGATCTCGTGTAGCCGCGTATGTTACAAGAAGTTCATTCGAAAGGACGTGACTGTTGCCAAATTCACGATCAATAAGCTGGCTTTGCTCAGTCAAGTTACGCATGCTGTGATTATCAGTGCGATTTAAGGGCGGTATCCAAGCCTGAAAAACGCCCTGCTCTTGATTTTTTATCAAACCACTTGGCGTTAGGTTTGCGGAACCCGAGAAAAGAGAATGAGCAATCCCTTGGAATCGATAGAGTTTTGGGTGAAATCTAACGGAAGGACGAAGGCGACTCCGAATGACATTTAGGGCATTAGGTATCCTCACTTCTGAATTTCCGAGCGCGGCTAGCAAGGTCAAAGCTCCGGGATCTGTTATTCCGAAATCAAATGAAATCAGCCATCGTTTTTGCAACTGATTCCAGTTTGGAATCACCCTTTGAAAATCCTCGGTAAGCATCTGACAGCCTTTTGTTGTAGCGTACGCAACCGCGACCGTTAGGCTGCGATATTCTGCAGCCGTTGCCGACATCAGAATCCCACGCCGGATAGCCCCGGCATTATCGTCGCACTGTACAAAGGTTTCTTGTCTATACATGTTTGGCGAGCTTAGCTTTTTTCGTATCAGCAAAGAGTCCCGCGGTGTACTGTTCGTAAAGTTCAAATAGGAAAACCATTCGGTTGGCTTCGCTCGTAAAAGGATGAGGACGATAAGCGAGGTCGACAGCCTTGTCCAGCTCGTTATGTGCCCGAACTAGAACCGGCGGCATTGTACGCGGATCGTATAGGTCGGCGAGCGAACTATTTGAAAATTCCGATCGTGCATCCAAAACTTTCTGGGCGGCGTTTTCGATAGCCGTGATTTGTTTTACCGTTGGATCTTGGGGCCACGGGAAATTGTTGTAAACGATATCCTTTGAATACCGGTAATCGCTTTTTAAGCGTCCACAAAGCGTTCTAACCCACGCCATATGCATTGACGAAGTCAAAACTCCAAAGTGAAACAGAGTCGCTTTCGGAACAGTCAAAACTTGGTCGTTCGCAATAACATTACTTTCGAGATAACCGATCGGAATAAACTTTCGTCGTTCTGATGAAACGCGCGGAACTATTAAATAGGACGTGCTAGGTTGCGCAACCTGACAGAACAACGTAGGGGTTTGTGCAAACTTTCGAGTTGATGCGGCGTTACTTGCAAGGCGGAACTCCCTGACTCTCTCAACTCGTTCAAGGACCTTCGGGAGTTTTTGCAGCTCATCCGGTTTTATGTCCATCAGCCACAGACAATACCTCACGTAGCCATTTATGAATTCTTGAGCACCGGTGTACGGTCGAATCCATTTCCCAGCCAATGGCTCAGATATCAGAAATTCCTTTTTCTCGGCTAGAGAAAAAATTAGATTTCCGCCGTCACGAGGCATGCTACCGAAGCTCATCTTCGGAACAGAGCATATTGGAATCGATCTGTTCTGAATAAATAGGTCCCGTGCATCGACTAGGTAGGCATTGATGTTCTTTGCTTGTACCTCGTGGGGTTCAGCGTTGATGTCCTCATACTCAAAAATCCGTTTAGCTGGTTTATCGAACGTAGCGAAGCCCACGATTACGCAGAAAACGGCGGCGTTGCCTTTGGCTTCATTTCGCCATTTGAACGTTCGATGCGCGAAATTAATTCGAATTCCAAGGTTAGTTCCCACTGGATTCCAAAAAGTATTAGTTTGTTCGCCCTGCACGATAGAATTTGTCGACACGAAGGCGACTTGCACCTTTGTTCCTTGAATAAAGTTCGCACTTTTGTAATACCACGCCGTTACGTAATCCAACACGCCGAAGCTTGGAACTTCGTTAGTGAATACGTCACTCATATCTTTCCGCTGGCTTTCGTTCATTATCATCGCACCCACAAACGGGGGATTTCCCAAAATGTACGCAAGCTCATGTTTTGAAACAACAGTTTCCCAATCGACCTGTAACGCATTGCCATGAACTATGTGAGCGGATTTTCTGAGTGGCAGCCGGACGAAGTACTGACCGAACTCATTGCTGATCAGCATATTCATTTGGTGGTCGATCAGCCACATTGCGACCTCGGCAATGCGTGCAGGGAATTCTTCGAATTCAATGCCGTACATCATATCGACATCAAGCTGGATAATATCGCCAATGTTCAAGAACGCCTCCCCTTTAGTCTTTAGCGTTCTGATTATCTCGATCTCTATGAGGCGTAACTCACGATAAGTGATGACTAGAAAATTTCCGCACCCACATGCCGGATCGAGAAATTTGAGTTTGCCTAGCCGTCGGTGAAACTCGTGTAGTTTGGTCTTGCTGTCTCTTATGCTTTCGAATTCCTTCCACAAATCGTCGAGGAAGAGCGGTTTGATGAGTTTCAGGATGTTTGTCTCGCTGGTGTAGTGAGCGCCAAGATTGCGACGTTCAAGCGGGTTCATGACGCTCTGAAACATAGAGCCGAAGATCGCTGGCGAAATCTTGCTCCAGTCCAGGTGACAACAGTCAAGTAAGGCCTCGCGCATCTTGGCATCGAAGCTGGCGGTGGGCAATATCTCTTCGAAAAGTTTTCCGTTTACATATTCGAACTCTGCGAGTTGCTCATCAAGATTCTTAAAGCGTTCCCTCTTTGGGGTGTTGAGCACTTGAAACAGTTCCTGCAATCTCGCGGCAAGATCACTTCCATCTTCGCTTGTGCGCTGTTCAATAAACTCTTGAAATTGGCGTTTATCAAAAATGGTTGTGTCTTCGGCGAACAGGCAGAAGAGTATGCGGACGAGATAAACCTCTAGCGGATGTCCGGTGTAACCGATCTCCTCAAGCCGATCGTGGAGCTTACCCATTAACTCCGCCGCTTTGATGTTCGCCGGGTCCTGTTCCTTGTAAACCTTCTTTTGATAGCCGAGAAGATAAGCAAAATGCTGGACGTTGCTGACAAGATCGCTTAGTTTGAATTCGACCGTCGTGTTTTCTTCGAGGTCGTATAGGCGAAAGCGCTCGAAGTCACAAACCAAAATGAATTTCGGGAGATCTGCGTCTTTGATTCCGGGAAAATAATCTTTAGCTTGTTGGTGAGCCTTCTCTAGGTCCCTACCGCGGGATTTAAACTCGATGAGAATAGTACCTTTCCAAAGGAGATCGATAAAACCATGTCGCCCGTCTTCCTTGCGAACGGTCTGCTCAAATGTCGCAACGCGCCGCCGCGCGATTCCAAAGACGTTAAAGAAGGCATCCATGAAGGATTTCGCCTCAGCATGTTCGTTGAAATCGTCTTCCCACTCTTTTGAGAACTCGATTGCCCGGGATTTGATTTCATTCCAACTTAGCGCCATAGATTAGGAGATTCTGAGGAGAATACCGGATCAAACTAGAGAAACATAAGGGAAGGCTAAAATATCACAGCTTGAGGTGCAATCAGAAGTGACGTCGACTTCCTATGTTTGGCAGAAACCAATATATTTCCGGACGTAAAGTTTTCCACTTGGCGTTACTCCTCAATGCGTTCGGCGAGTTCGGCCTAGCGGGTGAGGCCAGCTCGATTTTGGATTTTAGATTTTGGATTTTGGATTTTGGATTTCAGAGAGGACTCGATTCTTCGATCCTTTCTCATGTAGGAACCAAAAACGCTTTTCGCGCGTCTAACGAAATATGAAATGGCTCATAAGAGGTTTCGCATTCATCGTCGCGTTTGTTATCGGAACGCTGGCGGTCTCGTGGTTTTTCTTTGGCGAGCCGAGTTGCATACTCTCCTCCGTGCTTTTTGATACATCCAGTGCGCAAACATTGAAGGTCGAGGCGCCATCGACGGCGGAGACTAAAGCTAAGGAAACAAGCGTGTGCGAGCTGAAGAATGACCCGGCGAAATTCAATCATTCGATCGTCAAGGTCAGCGGATATTTCTCAAGGGGCTTCGAGGACTCCTCGCTTTATGACCCGAGCTGCAAGGCGAGGCAATGGATCTGGGTCGAGTTGGGAGGAAAGAAGAGCATCGGCGTGATGTACTGCTGCGGCTTTACTCCAAAACGCACGCGGGAAGAAGAGCTGGAGGTCGAGGGTATAAAACTGCCGCTTACGGAAGACGCCAATTTCGCAAAATACGACAGATTCCTCGCTGATGGGAAAAACGTAAAAGCCACGGTAATCGGTACATTCTTCTCGGGGGAAAAAATTCAGTATTCAAACGATGCCCCCGTATTTTATGGAGGCTACGGGCATATGGGTATAGGAAGCCTCTTTGTTGTCCAAGAGGTTCTCTCGGTCGAGCCTACCAAAATCGAAAATCGCTTTTGAATCGGAGCGTGGTCGTGTTACCGGACGATCTATCGCCCGTACTCTTCGCTGTCCGCTTCTTGAAAGCGAGGTATGCCTGGTGGTAACGTGCGGGTTTTTTCATGATGAAAGCCAAGGGTGCGATCTGCCCTTTCTTTTTTCTTGAGTTGTCTCGGATGTAATACCGTTCGCTCCAGCTCGGGTAGGTTGGGTCAAGTTGGACAAGATAGTTACTAAACTCCAGAAGTTCGCTGTCGGATATTTTGATCCGGTACTTTACCCAGAGCGTGTCACTGATCGCGTGGTCGACGAAGTTTATACCTCGTAGCTTCGGGAGTTCGAGTTCTTCATAAGAGTATTTCTTTCCGTCCGCAATCATCTGCGCAGAGATGCGTTCGATCGCTTCGATCACACTTCTACCTTCGGGCGAGGAGCGCAATCTCACTACTCGATCGTCGATGTCACTCGCGATGATCACTGCGGTGCTGGAGTGGTCGCGATATCGGTTTTTCGGGTTATAGCTATCTATGATCTGGACAAGGTGCGGTGCCGCTAGCAGACCATCTTTGTCACAGTACTTCCGGATCAGGATCCATTGTTTATCCGAATGGTCCGCTAGGTGATACTCGCTTTCGCGGACCTGCTCGTCGATTCGCTCCGCTGGCGTCATCGCGGCGATCTCGGCTTCCGACTTATGCTTGTAATTTTTACGAGCGTCGGGGATGAGGATCGGTTCGATGGCTGCCATGAGACGACCGGACTTTAACTTTCCCGGCAGGCATGTTGAGTCTAGGCAGATCGTAAAATCCTCCATCGTGAGGAGCATCTGTTTCGATACGTTCAGGCCCTGATAACTTAAAAATCCAAAATATCCGGGCCACTCGTCTTTGTGTAGTTCTTCCTTGGGCTTGGGCTTTGACTGCTGCCAGCTAGCAACTTGTTTGAAGAGTTCGTCGTAAGTGTCCAGAGCGATCGGCTCTTCGGTGCGGTGGTCTTCGTGGCCCTCGACATGGTCCCAATAAAATGCTTCGTCGCTTGTACGAAAGATCCACATGGTCGTGTGCTCGCCGGCATGAAAGGCGGGAAACTCGATGAGGATCGACGAGACGATCGGCTTGCCTTGCCACTCCGACACCCATTTTTCCGCCGGCGATTTGTACCGGTTATGCCACGTCCAGATCAACTCGCTTTTAACAACATTGTTTCTCTCGAGTAAGGACGTGTAAGAGAAATCCCAATCCGTTGATGGGGCCGCATGCTGTGCGGAGATCGTGCCGCACATCAGCATCGCCGCCAGAATGCAAGATGAGAGCCGTCGGAAAACCCTTACGGATGCGAATTCTTTGCATGATTTCATGGGATCGTCGATCACGTATCGTATTTTACAACAGGTAGGTCAATCCGCGACGCGTTCGGCGAGTTCGGCGCAGCGGGTCAGCTTACGCTCTGATTGATGTACGCGAGCTGTTCTGGAAGCTGTTCTTCTACCTTCGCACGGTGCAGTCCATAGTTGCCGGGATGCCAGACTCGATATACTGTCCAATGCTCGCCGGAAAAGTCGACCTCGAACTCGGCAGTTTTGTGATGTCCATGCGTCGTTATAGCCTGGCGGCCAACGCCGAGGCCCTTGCGTAGACTCTCAAACGTTTTATCGCCAAACGCGATCAAAGTTCGCCGCTCTATCGGCCCGAGCACGTTGATCTTCTCGCGCAGCGACGCAATTGCAGCCGGAATATCGACGGTCACTTTGTCTGAACGCGTACAAATCTCTTCTGACAAGTCCGTCATGAAACTCCCGACTAACCCGTTAAGTCGAGCATCCTCGATGAATCGTTTTAGGCGACGGTCCCCTACGTGTCCGCGGGCATGAAAGTTTGGCAAGTGCGTCCCAACGAGGTGCGCCGGCCATTGTTCAGATCTATTTAACCCCAGAAAGATCGAGCGTCCGTGGAGGCGATCGAGTTGGCCGCGAAACCACTCAATACTGCTGTCCTCGTTTGGATGCCAACAAGCCCAGCTCGTAGTTTCGTACCCACAAAGAATGTCGAAATCATCTGAGTTCATTTTCAAAGTTTTGATACGGCGATATTATTTTGGGAAGCTGCTTAGAAAGGCTTTTAGGCCCGCAGGGACGGTCGAAAATAGCCAACCGATTCATCAGTGGAAAAACGTCGAGGTTGACGCCGCGAGTCCCGTCAGGGACGACTGATTTTAACGCTGAGCTTATCGTCTCGAAGTCTGTCGCTCGCGTACGCGGACTCTGGCTTTTTAAATTCGGAACCCCCGGGCTCAGGCCGGGGGCTTTATGCTATCGCTCGCGTACGAGAGCTTTGAAGACAAGGGTAAATCTAACGGGCCGGAGCTGCCGGTGCAGCCGCCGGGGCCGAGATTTCGACGTCAACTTTTTGCGGGGCTTGAGGGCTGGTTAACCGGCGCAGGGCGCCGCTGTAATAGAGTGCACCGACGATAATTCCCACAATGACCACGAACGCGAGGGCCCAGGCCAAATTGCTCCCGGTTCCATTTCCGCCGCCGCCGCCATCAACCACCACTTCTTTTTCGACTACGATTTTATCCATATATTGCTGTCCTCCATTGCTGTTCTACAGATTCAATTATGGCAGAAACACCGTCGTCCGTGTTGGTTTTTCTACGATGACAAGCGTACCGGTTCGTTGCTTTGTTCAAGGTGATCTTCTCGTTCGCTGCTCCAGGTTTAGTGTGCGGCGAAACCCAATCGTTATACGTCAGTAGCAGTGAGAGCGTCGCGGACTGCCGCGACGATGACCTCGTCATCTCGATTTTGGATTTCGGATTTTGGATTTTGGATTTCGTTCGTGTTGCTTCGTGTTGTTTCATGGTTCGGCTTTAAGAACTGAAACGACGAAACGACACGAAGGCACACGAAACAAATCCATGATCGAGGGCGTGAACAGAAACCGCGCGGAGCATCTATTCCGTTAAGGTGTATGCTTGTCGCATGAGCGCATCCGATTATTCCGATCTCGACGACGATATTATTGACGTTCCGCCGCCAAAGCCGTCACGACGTTCACGCTTAAGGTGGATCGTCCCGGCCTTGTTCCTTGTGTTGATCGTTCTTTGGAGGGCGATGGACGTTTATGTCGATGCGCTTTGGTATGGGTCGCTTGGATTTGGTTCGCGATTTTGGTATGTGCTGGGGCTCGGCTGGGGTCTGTTTGCGATCTTCACGTTACTGACGTTCGTGATTCTCAGGAGCGGTTTTTATGCTCTGGAAAAATGGTTCGGCACAGGTGAGATCGGTCCGAAGCGGATCATCATAAACAAACAACCCTTCGATATTAATATGTCCGGCTATCTGCGGGTGATAGCTTGGGTTGTTTCGATCCTCTTCGCCGTCACGTACGGGCTTTCACTCAGCAACGACTGGAATATATGGGTGCTGTATTTCCATCAGGCGCCTACGGCAATGGCTGATCCCATCTTTGGACGCTCCGTAGGCTTTTATCTTTTTACACTGCCGATATATCAGCTTGTTACGGGCTGGTTACTAGCGTTGTCGAC
>JBBKXD010000308.1:0-2850 GCA_037969295.1 Pyrinomonadaceae bacterium
TTTACCGTGACGTAAAGGTTCTGATTCTCAAACGGGATCCTCCACGTCGAACCCTGCAGTTCGCGCGGACGCTCGACTCTCAGAGTCTCAAGTCCCACGTCCCTTGTCTCAGAGTCCCATGTCGCTTTTGAGAATTTCTGAATGTCGTCTGTATCCCCGTCGGCGACTTCTACCTGGGACTTGAGACTTGGGACCTGGGACTTCATCGTCGAGAGCACCTGATTCTCCCGGCTGCCGTCGCGGTAATAGCTGACGGCTTTGCAGCCTAGCTTTCGTGCCAGGTGATAGAGCTCATCTACTGATTCAACCGTATCTTCGCGAGCTCCGTTACAGGTTTTCGAGATCGAATTGTCCGTGTGCTTTTGCGCCGCGGCCAGAACGTGAACATGTTCGATCGATTTGATGTTCATCGCCGAGATGAAATGTTCGGGCAGTTCGTGCTCGTGTTCGACGACGTACTCGGCCGCCGACTTGATCGACTCTTCGTCGGTTTGATCGACCACGACGCCCAACTCTTCGGCAGCTCGGGTATGGACGTATGTCCGCGTTCCGAGTGTGTCCTGACGGACATACGCCCACGAGAAATTCGGTTCGATGCCGGACGACGTTTCAGCGACAAGCGATATCGTGCCGGTCGGTGCGATGGTCGTCACTTCGTAATTGCGCGGCGTGAGCGGAATGTCCCGTGGAATTCCAACCTCGTCGTAAAGAAACTTTGCATACGAGTCGCGATTCTTTTCGAGCTCAGGAAAAACACCCTTCTCGGCACCGAGCCGCAGCGACGCGAGCCACGATTCACGCCGGATAAATCCCATCACGCGTTCCATTAGCTCCAGCGATTCATCCTCGCCATACGTGATACCGAGGCTCAAAGCGAGATCGGCGAATCCCATGATACCCAGGCCCACGGGCCGCGTTCTCTTGACGACATCGTCGATCTCGGAAAGCGGGAAGTGACCGGCGTCGATGACATTATCCAGAAACCGTGTGCACGCGTGCGTGACCGCCGCGAGACGGTCCCACTCGATGCATGTGTCGGGATCGATCGTGTCACCGACATGTTTGTAAAATTTCGCGACGTCGATCGAGCCCAGATTGCACGAGTTGTTGAAATGAAGCTGCTGCTCGCCGCACGGGTTGCATGCGTAGATCGGCCCCATCGAAGCCATCATGTGGTTATGACGATTAACTTCGTCGATAAAGATGATGCCCGGCTCCGCGTATTTGTGTGCCGACGCGATAATTCGATTCCAGATGTCGGGCGCGTATACCATCCCTGCGATCGGCGGCTCTTCGATAGTGCAATCGGAAAGATCGGTCGTTTCGAATGCTAGCTTGTCCGCGAATGTGGCCGTCGATCCGTCAGGACGTCGATAGACGACATAATCGGATCCGGTTACTGCGTCGAAGACGGGCTGGATCCACGGTTCGTCCTTGAACTCGGTCTGGAACCACGTGCCGCTGTCCACGGCGTCCATGAAAAGATCCGTGACGGTAACCGAGATGTTGAAGTTCGTCAGGCTTGTCTGATCGTTTTTTGCGTGTATGAACCGCAGAATGTCGGGATGCGTGATCGCCAGGATCCCCATGTTCGCACCGCGTCGGACACCGCCCTGTTTTACGACCTCGGTCGTCTGGTTGACTATGTTCATGAAGCTCACGGGCCCCGACGCAACACCGCGCGTCGAGTTGACCATCGAACCGGCGGGACGCAGGAACTCATACGTCATCCCGGTTCCGCCGCCGGTCTGGTGAATGATCGCGACATTCTGCGCGTGCTCCATGATGCCCTCGATCGAATCGGGCACATTCAATACAAAACAAGCGGCGAGCTGTCCCTTCGGCTTACCCGCATTGACGAGGCACGGCGTGTTCGGAATGAATTCTCGGGCGAGCATGACCGCCGACATGTCGTTGTAGAACGCCGCCTGTTTTTGCGGATCGGTTTCGGCCCGCGACACGTGACCCACGACGCGTCGAACAATGTCTGCCCAGGTTTCGAGAGCTTCGCCATTCTCATCCTTCAAGGAGTAGCGTTTGGCGACCACCTTTTGCGCATTTAATCCAAGCGGTTTGATCTCTCGTCCGACTGCCGTTCCGGCACCGTTTCTGTCGCTTTTAGCGGCCAATCCACTCGTTGAAGGTTCGAAAACTGTGCTCATTCGCCTCTCCTTGTGTCGTCCGACACGAAATTTTGCGTAGTGCTATTTTAACACCTCAAGCGGCATTCAAAAACTTTCGGGGAAGTTGGGTGTTGTAATTGTTAGGGCTTGGTGTCGACCGAGAAATTGCTCCTCAAGTGAGGCCATAGTAAATCGGAATCCGATCGTTGTCAACAAAAGTTTATACACGATATAGTGCTCGACCGAGGCTGAGATTCTATATGGGCTATGACCATGACGATCCGGCCCTCCTGCCGATTTGACTTTGCAAGACACGATTTTTGAAACTGTTCGTAATGGATAAGCTAATTCACGGCACCGTCGCCGGCGGAACGATTCGCATTCTTTCGGCCATCACGACTAACGTTGTCGCCGAGGCGATACGACGCCATCAGACTGCCCCCACGGCTTCCGCGGCGCTCGGCCGCGTTCTCACCGGAACGCTGCTGATGGCGGCAACGCTCAAAGACTTTGATCGACTATCGACAAAGATCGACTGCGACGGGCCGATCGGCGGCATTATCGCCGAAGCGTCGCGGCATGGCACGGTGCGGGGCTACGTCAAGAATACGGATGCCGAGCTTCCGCCACGCGAAGATGGAAAGTTCGATGTCCGCGGCATCGTCGGCGAGGGAACGTTTTATGTGATCCGCGAATCCGGTTTCGATATCGGCCTCCATCGCGACCC
>JBBKXD010000309.1:0-7153 GCA_037969295.1 Pyrinomonadaceae bacterium
CCACCCGATTTGAGCGCCACAATCTCCGCAATGACTTTCCAGGTTTCGGTATCTCGTAGTCGTATTTGTCCTGCCTCTCCCTTTTCCGGATCGAGTTTTCCGTTCGGCGTAGCCAGACAAAATTTTTCGAGCAGCTTCGGCGCCACATTTGCAAGCATCTGTAGCGTCTCGTCGTTCTCCGGAAGTGAGGGTCCTTCTTCTCCGGTTAAGACGTTCCATTGTCGAATGACGTAATCATCACTGCCCGCGTACAGGGTGCTCTCAGTTTTATCGAAACCAACCGCCCACGCCTGGAATCGTTCTTTTGCACGGAGCGTTCTTATTTCGGCGTTCTTAACCAGATCCCAGATCAAGACGCTTCCGTCCGAGTATCCGATCGCGAGGGAAATGCCGTTCTGGTTGAAACTCACGGACAGAGGCTCGCCGACGTCCTTCGCAAACCCGAAGCCGGCTGAACGTGCTGGAGGAATCCGGTGGCTAAGTATTTCTTTACGAGAGCGGACATCCCAAATTCGGAAATAACCATCGGCATTTGCGCTGGCGAGCCATTTCCCATCCGGGCTGAACGCGATTGAGTTGACCTTGCCAAAGGCGGGACCGAACGGTTCAAGCTCGGCTCCGGTTCTCACATTCCACATCTTTACATGGGGACCGCTCGCGCTCGCGAATAGCGTCGCATCGTCGTTGAACTCAAGTGAATACACATAACCGTCGGCGCCCTTTATATCCTCAGACAAGGTTCGAAATGTTTTCCCCGATCGGAGGTCAAGAAGTTTAATGGCTTTCTTGGTGCCGCGGTCGCGCGTAAATCCAACGGCGAGGTACTCCCTGTTTCGACTAAATTTGAGCGACTGTATGGGCTCAATCAGCCGCCCGAATTCGCTAACTGATTTCCTCTTTTCAACATCCCATATTTCAAATCTGCCTTCGCGCCCCATCCTCGCTACGAGTTTCATGTCGGCACTAAAAGCGAGGCTGTTCGGAATGTTCCACTTTTCAAGACTGGCTTCTTCCTTTCCGGTCGACTCGTTCCAGAATTGGATCGACCCGTCACCGCTTCCGGTGACGAGAGAGCGATCGTCGGATGAAAATGCCAGGGAGTTGATCCGGTTCGTCCCGGAGTAATTATTCCCGAGACTAAAACTTCTAGGTAAGCCCTGGCCGGCGATCCACCATGTGGATATCGCATAACGGTAGGGCAGGCCCAGCCAGAATCGAGAATTACCGTCTGAATAAAAGAAATTCGCATCGATCTCATCGGTCGTGGCAACAGTAACGGTTTGCAGGTTGTTACTGAAAGCGATTGCCGTGATCCTTCGTCGGGATGTGATCTCGGTCTTGGGCTCATTCGCGACAAAGTCCCGGTACGCTTTATCGAGCTCCGGAAAATGTCCCTTACCAATTTCCGGTGGATCGAATCTCGGTATTTCGGTCGATCGCAGTAGCCCGGTCTTGATGTTCCAGACATGCAGTTGACGACCATCACTCACAGCGAGTAGCTGGCCGGTGCGGTCGAATGTCAATAACTTGTTGAATTCAGCATCAAACGTGGTGGGAAATATCTTTCGCTCGCCGGTGAGCAGATCCATTACGGTGACCTCGCCGGAGCCGAACGCAACGCGAATTCCGTCGGGGCTAAGGCTGTCCCCATAGTGTGCCAGGCGCGGGCTTACTTCCACGGTCCGCTGCTCCTGTCCGGTCGTCACGTCGCAAGACCGGGCCTGCCCGTCCTCGCTGATACCGACAAGCGACAGATTAGACGAAAATGCGATATCGAACGAGCCTTTAAGGCAGTCAAGGACGCGAAGTTGCCGGCCCGTCTGGACGTCCCAGAGAAGCACGTTGGTGTGAGCGTCGATACTCGCAAGCAGCCGTGAATCCGGAGTAAAGACCGCTTTGTACAGTTCCTCCGCGTGTCCGGTTTGGACAACAAACTTGGCCTCCTGTGAAACGGCGATAGAAACGGCGGAGAGAAGCGTCAAGCCCGAAGCCAGCAAGCGGTTTACCAATCGAAAACTTCGGCTAGACTGTTTCATCCTTTGAGTCCCTCCCACAACGACTCCGCTCCTATGTGATAAGGGGAACAGAAAACGTTTCATGGTTAGAACAGTTCGTGGTTTGGCTATCGCCAATTCCCTATCAGAATAAACGGCGACCAGTAGAACGGATGCGCGAACGGCCGTTTCGGGTCCAGTATAAAGGGCTTCGCGTCCTTCTTCGGGATCGTGAATGTTTCGGCACGCGTCGCGGCTGACGGGGTAGTGCCGGACGAGGTGACGTCCTCCTCAACGACAATCTTCACCTGCGATGCCTCAGAGCGTGTCGCCGATCTTGAAGTTTTCGCCGAGCCGTTCAAAAGCGCTAGCTGCGCATTTCGCAATGCCTCGGCCTTGTTCTGTCTCTTGTTCACCTTCAAGTCGTAAAATTCGCGCATCAGCCACGGAGTCGAGTTGTCCGCCACCGGCCATAGTGTGGCGAGTACCGATTGAGCACCTAACCGCTGGGCTAATTCGAAAAACGCATCGACCTCGCGGCCGTTTGCATCCGCCTGTTGGGCAGCCGTGTTGCAGGCGGACAGCGTCAACAGCTCGACACCGGCGAACATGTCCTTCTGCTTTTTCATGTCGGCCAGCGTAAACGGAGCACCATCGCCGAGCAGCAGAAACGATCGCGTGTCATCTCCGGGCCGAAAACTGAAATGCGTTGAGATGTGGACGAGCGGCCGTTTCGCTTTCAATGCCTCGATCATTGCGGCACGTGTAAATTTCTCATCCTGATAGACCTCGCCGCCGAAGATGCCTCGGCGTTTCGGCCGCGTGACGAGCATCCCGAGCTCTTCGGTTACTCCTGGCAAAGATGCAAAACTCTTGACCGTGCCGAGCAGATCTACCGTGTGTTCCTTCGATGTTCCGAAGGCGGTCGCCGTCCATTTTGCTTTCACCGGTCCGATCAGCCGTTCGCGATCGGCGCGCGTAAAATTTATGTGTCTGTATCTTTCCACGAGGTACTGTTTCCCGTCGAAGAGCGCAGCCATCGGAATGTACCGCAAGCTTCCGTCGAGCGACCATAGTATCGAGCCCGTCCCGACCGGAAGTTCCGCCTCGATGGGCTTAAAAACGATATCGTAAAGTTCTTTTCCGAGCGTCCGCGGATCGTAACTGTCCGATTGAAGCAGCGCCCACATCGTCTTGGCCTTTGCCTCGAGCGCAGAACGTTTGATCGGCACTGACACGGAGCTCATCCTGTCGGTCGAGACAATGATCGCACTGAGCTTATCGTCTCCGACTAGAACGTAAACCGCCGCAGCCTTTTGATGCGTCGATCGCTCCAGCTCGGTTAGGACAGCGCGCATGTCGAGCGCGTCAGCGACGTCCCCGATCTCGTCGCTCGCTTCCGAGGTTCCGGTCAGATCGCGTTCGATCTCCTGCAGCGTCTTCGCAAAATTCTCAGCGGAAGTTTTTAGTGCCGCGTCCTTTTCGGCACCCGCGACGGTCCCCGCCACGACCGCACTCGTATCCAGGCGTCCCGAGATTTCGCCCTCGTGCGGCGTCAGCGTGATCGGTTTGAGCTGATTCGCGGACTCAGCTCCGTCGTCAAAGGCCTGTTGGTCCTTGAAAGCGTTCAGCACTTGTTGAGCCTCGGTCAGACGGCCCTCGGCGACCAGCAATTCCGCCAGCTCTCGATACGTGGATTCGACCTTGGTGAGATAGGTCTTTTGAGTTTGCCGATCGAATTTGCGAATGTTCGCCCTCAGCGATTGAAGTTTGTTGGCGGCGAGCTTTCCGTAGAGGATCGCGGCTCGCGCGTGCCTTGCCTTCGCGTACGCGACCATCAGGTTCGCAAGAGTCGTCGCCTCGCGTCGCGGATCGGCGACGTACTTTAGCAGGAACAGCGACCGGCCATAATTCTCGACTGACTTTTCTGTCACCCCCTGATCGGAATACATCAGGCCGTAGCTGTTTAAGATCGTGGCCTCGTGCCCCACGTTGCCGGTCTCCTTGACGATCGCCATTGCCTGATTCAGCGAGTCGACCGCTTTTTCCTTGTCGCCCAGCTCGGAATAGATGTCGGCCATGTTCGTGAGCGTGATTGCTTGCCGATCGCGGTCCTTGAGATCTTTCAGCAGCGGCAGTGAGCGAGAATAGTGGTCGAGGGCGGAGCGGAGCGCCCCCATCTCCTGGAATACACGTCCGAGGTTGTTGAGTATCGTCGAGAACAGCTCGGTGTAGATCGTGACCTCTTCGTTTCTAGCTTCGGGCAGGCGCTCGATGACCATGAACATCGCTTCCATATAGCTGCCCATGGCCTTTTCATTTTCGCCGAGGTCGAGATAGATTCCGCCCTTGTTCACAATGCTTTTTATGGTCGTGATTCGGTCGCCCGACGCCTTTGCAGCTGCTTCGGCCCTCTCGAGGCTTTCAATCGCTTCGGAGCCTTTACCGGCGGCGCGCAGGGCGTTGCTGATGTTCAACTGAATTCGCGCCTCAGTTTCTGTCAGACCCAACTTCGCAGCGAGCGGAAGAGCTTCGCGAAAGTATTCCAACGCCCTCGCGTGGTCACCCATTTCAAGAAGCACGCTGCCGATATTGTTTCCGACCTCGGCCTGCAGTTCGGTGAGATTATTCGCCTTCGCGATCGCGAGCGCTGCCATTGTGGCCTCGATCCCTTTCTGTTTGTCGCCGCGCTCCGCGTAAACACCGCCGATCATCATCCGCGCGAGCGCGAGTTGCTCGGGGTCGCCTTCGGATTCCAAAATGCCCGCCGCTTTCTTCAGCTCCGTCAGCGCTAGGTCGTTCTTTTCCTGCCGGGCGTGTGCGATGCCTATGTTTAGCAGCGCCGCAGCTTCACCTTTCTTGTCACCGGCGGCGGTGGATTTTGCAAGCGAATCTTCCGCGTGCATCAGGGCCGCTTCGAGATCGTCCAGACGAAGATCGACTTCGGCAAGATCGTTCAACGCTTTCGCCTCGGCCTTTTTGTCGCCCTGGTCACGAGCAAGTTTGAGTGCGGTCTCGAGAGCACGCTTCATTCCCACTGGGTCGTTTTTCAGACGGTTGGCGGTCGCGATCAGATCGAGAGCTTCCGATTCAGCTCGCGTGTCCTTTTCACGCCGAGCGACACCGAGCATTTCCTGGAATGAAATCAGCGCCTTTTGCCCGTCGCGCTCGATGAGATGAAGAGAACCAGTATTCGACAGAACCTCGATCTCTCGTTTCCTATCGCCGGAGGATCTCGCGAGAACAAGCGCCTGTTCGTTGAACGAGATCGCTTTCGGCACATCGCCCAATTCGAGGTGCACCTTTCCAATGATCTTCAACAGATCGATCTCGTCCCCCTTCATTCCCGCCGCGGAGTAGATCTTCAGAGCCGCCTCATAATGTTCGAGCGCGGATTTCGGCTCGTCCAGTTCGCGATACAGCCTTCCGGTCCCGAAATGAACTTCCGCTTCAGCGATTCGGTCGGGAAGGGACTGATAGATCACGAGGGCCTGTTTGAAGTAGTTGAGTGCAACGCGTTTTGCTCCGAGACGTATGCTGACCCCTCCAAGCCATGTCAGGCAAAAGCCCTCCCGGTTCTTATCGCCGAGCTGTTGGAAGATGACGTTCGACTCGCCGAACTTGGCCGCCGCCGCCGCAAGCGATGCCGGTGTGTTTTGTTTATAAAGGTCGGAGGCTTCGTGGAATAGCGCCTCGCCACGCTTCGCTTTCTCCTCCGCGGTTTCAGGCAGCGGACCGGTTTGAGCGAAGGCGGACACGGAAACAAGAAATAACGTGACGACAGCCACGAGAAAATATCGCTTGTATGTACGGCAATTCATCGTCTCCCTTCCCAATTCCACTCAGCAAGCACGCCGCCAGTACTGCGTCGTCGCGGGGCATCGACGTGTCAATTCGGTGCCATCGTCTGCTATCCAACCGACGCTTGTCGAACGTTTTGGCGGAATGACCCACAACTCCGTCACCTCGAGCAAACGGTTTGGCCGAACGTATTTGTACACCGTGACGATCCGGTTTCGCGCGACGCCGTGCCCCGAAAGTTCGGCTATGACCTCTCGTGCGTTCCCCCGATATTTCGCCTGTGACGATTGGCCGATCACAATTCTGCCCGAGCTTTTCGGCTCAGCCTGGAGCACTTTTGCATATTCGGCGAGGTCGTACAAATTGCCAAAGCAGCCGGCGACGCCGTCGATGTATTCCGTTGCGTACAGATACGGCTGTGTCGGCGGAGTGATGTTCGTCGCGTCAGACGCCTCGTCGATCTTCGGTAAGTCAGCGCCCACCGGCACCATCCAGAATTGTGTCGCTCCACCGTCTCGCTCAATGCCGCGAACGAAACGCACGCGGCTCCGATCGAACTTTCGAAACGTGAAATGATTGCTAAGCTGCTTCGCTCGGCGCCCGGCAGCTTTCGAATCTCGAGTGTCGCCATAGATAACGATCAAGCCTTCATCCATCGGATTATTTGCCAACTCGTTGAAAAAAGCATCGAGCCTCGCAAAACCTTCTTCGCAGTTCTTCCCGCCGGTGCGGAATTCGTCGATCATCCTCGCCTGAGGAAGCGGAACGACACCGAATGTGCAGCTCGCCGACCGCTGGACTTCCGGAAAGTGAGCTTCCATGAAGGTCCGCTCAAGCGTCACACTAAGCGCACCATTGTCCTGTCTTCCAACCTCAACCGTTATCGACGGCGTGCCCTGGCCCGTCACGATCGTTCCCGCCGAAACCGACCAGTTGTAATTTGGCGCGTATTTATCGCCTGTGTATCCACCTTCAAACTCCGCTGTAACGGTCGCCGATACGCCCGCGACGACAACGCCGTCCGGACACACAACTGTAAACGGATACGTGTTGTGGGCTCCTTGCCCGAATGCTGAACTCGCAAACGCAGCGAGAATCAAAATTATTAGTCTGGTCATTTACCCTCCCCGGAAAAGTTGTCATTTCGTAATGACTCCGACCTTTGTGATCCTACGTGAGGAAAACGTTTCAATTCGCTATCGCCAATTCCCGATCAGCACGAACGGCGACCAGTTGCCGTGCTTCGACGCATCTGCAGTTTATTAACGGCAGCCTTCCCGTAAAGGATCGTCAGAGCGGGGGGCAGGTCTACGTTCTGCAGCCATTTCAGAATGTCGGCTTCTGCCGACAGGTCGCCG
>JBBKXD010000310.1:0-10260 GCA_037969295.1 Pyrinomonadaceae bacterium
GACCAACGACCACTAAGCCGCCGACCGGCGCATTTCGTAAGGCGGCAGCAGCGCCGTGATCTCATTTATGATCAGCTCGGTCGAATTTGGGATCGTGAGCGAGGCGGTAGCGGCCTTCAGATCCCGATAACGGAGCGAATCGCCAACCAGCGATTGTATCGTCGGCACAATATCCGAAGCTTTTTCAAGCAGAATGCCGGCACCCCGCGTCGCGATCAGCCGGACTGTTCCCGCCTCTTGCGGCATGGGCGGTGTCGTCGCATCGGCAATTATCGGAAGACGGCACGCAAGAGCCTCGAAGGTCGTCAGGCCGCCGAGTTTAGAAACCATCACATTCGCCGAGTGCATGAGCTTTTCGATCTCGTCCGAATAGCCGATGACCTTTACCGGAAACTTTGCGCTCTTGGCAATCTCTTCGGCCTCAAGTCGGAGGCCTTCGTTCTTTCCGGCGAGAAAGATCGCCTGGACATCGAGCTCGCCGCGGACAAGCTCGCGGAAGATCGCCGGGATATTTCCGCCGCCGATCCAGCCGGCGTTTACAAAGACGGTGAACTTATCAGGATCGAGACCGAATGCTCGCCGTGCGTTCTGAGCGTCGGCTTCGGTCACTTCCCTAAATTTCGGATGAAGCGGCAAACCCGAGATCTTGATCTTTTGAGGAGTAACACCGTAATCAATCAACTGTTGTCGAGCGTCGTCGTTCGCGACCAGATAGAGCGAAACATCGTCGCACGCCCAGCCACGCCAAAATCCGTAACAGGGATCGGTGACGACGGTGACAAGCGGGATCTGCTCGGTGAGATTCAGTTCGCGCAGTATGCGGCCAAAGATATGCTGGGTCAGAGGGTGGACACTGACGACGATATGCGGACACCATTTCTCAAACGCGTCGCGGCAAAATCCGATACAGCGGCTTTGGAAGAATTCGCGGGTCTCGGGGCGAAAGCGGTTGATCGCCCAGTAGAGATACTTCATCCAGCCCTGTTTGTGGCGAAGCACCCAATTGTAAACGCCGACCAGCTTGTCGGTGATGTGATGCGATTCCTCGACAGCCTTGATGACGCGGACCGCGATCGACTCACCCTGCCAGACACGCTGGAGCCCTTCCGACAAAGCGACGGCGGCCGAACGATGGCCACCACCGGTATCGGATGAGATGATGAGGATCTTTGGTGCGTTTTGCTGCATGTCCTATCTACCGAAGGCTGAAAGAAAATCTTCACGGCTGACGCCAACCTGCGAACAGATTCGGCGGAGGGTCGAGCCTTTTATCGTCGGATGATTCGGCAACGTCATCGGAGTGGAAGTGCCATCTGAATTGTTTCGGATCATTGCAATGTGCTCCCGCTCCTGAACGACCACAAAACCAAGATTCTCAAAAGCCTTGATCACGAATCGCTTTCGCGCATCAACGGGAAATTTGGACATCACACGGCGAATGAATAGTCATCCACATACGCTTCAAGAACACCGGCTTCGTCTTCGAAAACCGAAGCCCCGAATGTCTGGATATGAAAACGAATCGCGGACTTCGCATCGGCTAAAGCCGCGTCGTACGTTTCCCCCTCACCGGCAATGCCGCCCTTTAGCCCCAGAGGATATGCGACAAAACCGTCTTCGTGCTTTTCGACGATTATTTTGATGTGTTTCATGCAACTACGCCTTCAAGGCGATCTCTCGAGCCGCCGCGAATCCCATCTCCTTCGACGCCTTTTTCATCTGCTTCTCGAGCTTCTTGATCTTGATCAAGTGGCCCGGATTGAACGGCAGTGACGGATAATAGCAGTTAGATTCGTGCGTGCAGAAGCAGCCGGCTCCGGCTTCTTTCCGACGCTCCTTCATAAGGTCCGTGTTCCAAGCCGACTGGAAGTTCCAATCATAATCACGAAGATTCAAAACATCGGCCTTGTTCTCGCACGACGAAAGTACGCCGTTGTCATAGATCACCGCACCGGCGCTGCCGGCATAGCACTTGAGCTGGGCCTTGTTCTCTTCCTTCGTCTTCGCGATCAGATCGTGCATGTAAAGATCGACCGCGGCCTTGAAGAAACCCGACGTGCCGCCGTAGTTATTTTTGAGCGCCGCGTTCTTAGTGTCGTCGAGGATCATCTGCGACAGCTCTTGATATCGCTTGTGATCGAACTGAAGCTCGATCGGGTCGGCCGACGGAGGACGAATATAATTGATATTCACCTTATCGGGCTTGAGATCGTGCTTTAGGAAATCGTACCAGTCGAAGATCGTGTCCTCGTTCGAATGCATGACACATGTGCAGGTTTGAATATCGAGCTGCGGATATTGCTCGGCCTTCATCTGCTGAAGCGTACGCGCCGTATGGATCGCCTTGTCCCAACTTCCCTCCTTGCGACGGATCTTTTCGTGCGCGTCCTTCATGCCGTCGATGCCGAGCGCGATCGTGACATTCAGGTTCGGGCATTCGTCGAGGATCCGCGTGACGTCAGGAAAGATCCGCTGATGGATCTGGCCGTTCGACATGAGATAAACCGAATCGAGTTTGTTGTTTTCGTAAAACGACTTGACGATCTCCGGCAGGTCCTTTCGCGTAAACGGTTCGCCGCCGGCGAGCACGAGAACGCCGAGGTTTCCGCCGAGCGTCTCCGAGATCTTTCCGATCTCATCGGCCTTCATCTGCAGCTTCTTTCGCGGACGATCATCCAGCTCTTCGGTAAAAAAGCAGTGCGTGCACCGCATGTCGCAGACGCTCGTCACCAGAATATTCAGAAACACCGGCGAGATCGGACGTCCGACCATAATGCTGGCGTAGCGTTTAAATATCTCTTTTGTAGCAAAATCCATTATTAATACCTTATCTATCAGGGCCCGGCTGATTCGATGCTGTCGAACCAGCGCGGGTTTTAATTTATCGCATTTAGGCTAAATACAGCAACAAGGTCGCGGACTTGGGTCACCCGTCTGCGGACGAATAACGATCGACCGGACAACCTTTCCCAACGCCGAAAACAGCACCAATTGATGCCAAATAGGCCCATTTAGCCGACACCATAAAAATTCCTTGTCAGTTCCACACGATCTGTCGTAGAATTCCGGAACTCTAATCACGCAAAGATTCCGGACGCGTTCCGTCATTTATTCGTTCTCATATTCCATAGTCAACTTTTCAGGAGGAAACAGTAGTGAGCAAATTTTCGATTTTGAGCCTTGTCCTGCTTGTTGCGGTCGCTGTTGTTGGATTCAAAGGCGATGCAAGGGCCGACAAACCATCAGACAACAAAATACCGGGTGTCGGTGAACGGTATTGCCCGGTGCACCCGTCTGACGCCGAGCAGGCCGCAATGGAAGAGGACTTCAACGCGCGTTCCAAAGAGCTGGCTCGGGCAGGTGTTCCCGAAGCGGCCGGCGGCCTCATCAACGTTTATTTCCATGTCGTAAACAAAGGTACCGGGATCGCAAACGGCGATGTCACGACGGCGATGATCAATAGTCAGATGTCGGTCCTCAATAATGCGTACGCGGCGAGCGGCTGGACGTTCAATTTGGTTTCGACCGATCACACGACAAACGCGACGTGGTACAACGGCTGTTACGGTTCGTCCGAAACGCCGATGAAAACTGCTCTCCGCCAGGGCACCGCCGACGATCTGAACATATACACATGTAACCCAAGCAACGGAATTCTCGGTTACGCGACCTTCCCGTCCAGCTATAACAGTGCTCCGCTGAAGGACGGCATCGTCGTTCTCTATTCGTCGCTTCCTGGCGGAACAGCTGTTCCGTATGATCTGGGTGACACGGCGACTCATGAAGCCGGCCACTGGATGGGTTTGTATCATACGTTTCAGGGCGGATGCGCGAGGAACGCGACGAACGGCGGCGATCTTGTTTCCGATACACCGGCGGAGAAAAGCCCCGCATTCGGCTGTCCACAGGGCCGCGATACATGCAGCCGCATCGCCGGACTCGACCCGATCGAGAACTTTATGGATTACACCGACGACGCGTGTATGTTCCAGTTCAGCACCGGCCAGGGCTCGCGGATGAACGCCCAATGGACAGCATATCGGCAGGGGCGATAAGCTCGTCTGAATTCTTTTCACCCTAAGCGAAGGCAGCGTGCCTTCGTCTATTCATAAAGCCGGGCTGAGCTCGGCTTTATTTTTTTAGCCGGAGCGGTGTAGGATTCCCGCGGATCGTGAAAAAAGTTTTTGAAGTGATTAAGCAAATGCAGACCGATGGCGTGATCGACGACTACGCTCTCGGCGGAGCTATGGCCGCGAATATTTATGTCGATTCGTTCCCGACTCAAGACTTTGATTTTTTTGTGAATTTGGGCTCGGGCGTTCCTGCCTTAGACCCGCTGCGACCGATAATCGAGTACTTAGAACCGCGCGGGTATCGGTTACGCGGCGTTGAGTTTGAAATCGAAGGTGAGCTGGTGCAGTTCATTCCCATACCCGACGCTCTGACCGAAGAGGCAACTTCCAAAGCAAATATCCTGGAATTAGACGGCGTCAAATTTCCGGCATTCGCACCCGAATATCTGGTGGCTGTTATGCTGAAAACCGGGCGTTTGAAGGACCTCGCCCGTGCTAAAATGTTTCTGGATCAGGACAGGGTTGAGATTGATGTCCTAAAGAAACTGATCGATCGATTTAAGCTTGAACCGCAATGGCAAAAACTGATGCAGCTCTGAAGAAAGAGTATCCGGACCTAACCGACCTGTTTGCAAAAAAGGAAGAGGCGAGACGCGAACGCGCCCGCCGCCCGCTCAAAGAGAAGTTTGAGATGGTCGAGAAGCAAAGAAAATTGCAAGTACTTCTCAAGTCCGCCAAGATAATCAAAAAGGGTGGCGTCGAAAAGGGCTAACCTCCATCCAACCGGCCTACCACCTATCAATTGCCTCCGAGGGAGCAGAACAAGTCAGGCGGAGCAGAAAAAAGTCCCTTCTTCATGAGTTGCCTCCGGCTTCAGCCGGAGGTACAGGTCCTAATAGGCTTCGGCTTTAGCCGAAACCGATCCGAATCCCTGCTTCTTGTTCCGTCGCGCCATTGGTTGCGATAGAATGACCACATGCTCCGCCGGATATATCTCGACAACAGCGCTACTACGCCGATCGCACCCGAAGTGCTCGACGCGATGCTGCCGTATTTAAAAGACAAGTTCGGCAACGCATCGAGCATTCATTTCTTCGGACAGGAGGCTCGTGCGGCGGTTGATAAGGCTCGGCATCAGGCCGCTGCATTGATCAATGCACGACCGGCCGAGATCATCTTCACATCGGGCGGCACTGAATCCAACAATCTCGCGATCCGCGGACTGCTCGAAGCCCAAAGTCAGAAACCGGACCAAAAGGCCGGGCGTTATTTCGACAAAGACGGAGAGGCCAAGCACCACATCATCACCACCGCCATCGAGCACCCCGCCGTCAAGAGCGTGTGCGAGGATCTCGAGAAACTAGACGGTTACGAGATCACATATCTTCCGGCGTACGAGAACGGTGTCATCCGTATCGAAGACCTAAAGGAAGCAATAAGGGCCGAAACCATCCTCATCTCGGTAATGATGGCGAACAACGAGATCGGAACGCTCCAGCCGCTCGAAGAGATCGGACAACTTGTAAAGGAATTACGCGCCGACGGGCGGAAGACCTACTTTCACACCGACGCGGTGCAGGCGGCGGGAAAGGTGCCGGTCGATGTCGAAGCCATCGGGTGCGATCTGCTTTCGATGTCGGGTCACAAGATTTACGCGCCGAAGGGCATCGGTGCGTTGTATGTCCGACGCGGCGTGCGTTTGCATTCGCAGAACATCGGCGGACGCCAGGAACGCGGGACGCGCGGCGGAACCGAATCAGTCCCGAACATCGTCGCGTTTGGAAAAGCATGCGAGCTCACGGGTGAAGAGCTTGCGGAAAGTGCGATGCGAATCGGGGATCTTCGCGACCGGTTCGAACAGGGCGTATTCGAGCGTATTGACGAAGTTAATCTGAATGGTGATGCCGTCCACCGCCTGCCGAATATTTCAAATCTCTCATTCGCACGCATCGAGGGCGAGGGCCTTTTGATCAATCTCGATATGCAGGGCATCGCAGTCTCGACCGGCTCGGCATGTTCGTCCGGATCGCTCGAGCCTTCACCTGTCATCCGAGCACTCGGCCGCAACGACGAGCTCGCACGCGGTGCGATCCGATTCAGCTTCGGTCGATTCAATTCCGAAGACGACCTCACACGCATCCTCGAGGCCCTTCCCGTCGCGGTTGAAAATCTGCGAAAGCTCGCACCGAAGACAAAGATCGCCGCGGCGGAAAACTCCGGTAGCATCCCGGGCAACTAACGTGACTCCTGAAACAACGGCTAGGGTGCGTTTCTTTAGTGCTTTCATTATGTAAGTTAGTAATTAAGTAATTCAGTAATTACTTAATGAAAGAGCTTTTACGTGGGTGACCCGAGGCGGCTGCTCTATATGGCTGACCATAGAAAATCGGCAGAGAGAACTTTCAGCGGATTCCCGTGCCTTCCAGTTCTCTCCGCCGATCGTCGGGGGAGATAAATCCTTTATCGTCAAACTACCGCGAGCCGGGGGCGTTTCATGCTCTCATCTGACTTAGGATGAGATGAGGTTACACCCATCGTCGAGCCACGTCTTTAAGCGTATTTGATTTTTCTAAATTATTCTAAATCTCGAAAAAAGTGTCGTACCTGGGCCGGAATTTCTGTTAGTATTCACCGTTTCTTATAAACCAGACCTAAAATCAATCGTAGGAATATACTCGAGTTCCCATGCGTGTCTACAAATTCCGTGACTGTCTCTTGAATACGGCTGAACGTTCTGTTATCAAGGAGCGCCGGCACCTGGATCTAACCACCAAAACCTTCGACGTACTGGAATTTCTTATTGAGAACGCCGGGAAAGTGGTTACGAAGGATGAGATTCTGGGACACGTCTGGAACGGTAATTTTGTAGAAGAAAGCAACTTGCCCGTTCACATTTCAAAGCTTCGCCGATTTTTGTCCGAGAGCCGCGACTGTCGCTTTATCGAAACCGTCCAGGGTACCGGCTATCGCTTTGTCGCACCTCTTCAAACAGTAGATGCCGACGAGTGGCAAGCTGCATCTTCAGCTATCCGCGGCTTTCCCGTAGTCGAATCGGTTACCGACATAAAAGCTAGTCACTCAATTGCCGTCCTGCCACTACAAAACGAAGGTGGCGATCCCGAGATGGAATACCTCGCCGATGGTTTGACCGAGGGTTTGATCAACGGCCTATCGCACGTTCCCGGCCTAAGAGTCATCGCGCGGAACACGGTGTTTCGGTATAAAGAAAGAAGCTGGAATCTGAAGGAAGTTGGCGAAGCTCTGAGCGTTTCAAGAATTCTCACTGGCCGAGTACGACTCGCAAGCAATAACTTGGTTGTAGGAGTAGAGGTAATAAACGCTTTTGATGGGACTCAAATATGGGGCAATCAGTACAATCGGCCTTTCGCCGATATCTTGGACATTCAGCAAGACATCGTCGACGTCACCCTAGAGACATTGGCGGCGACAGTGTTTCGACCCGATACAGTAACCAGTCCCAGCGGAGAAAATCCGGAAGCGTATAAGTACCGCCTAATCGGACGGCATCTATTAAGAAAACACACGACTGCCGAGGTTTATAAAGCAATCGACTACTTCCGCAGGGCGATCTCCTGTTGTCCGACCGATGTCCTGTCTTATGCATCTGTTGTGGAAGCCTATTATTATCTCCACGTTCTCGATCGTATCTCGCGCAAAGAAACCCTTATAAACATTAATCCCATCCTCGAAATCCTGTCGCATTTGAATCAGTCCTTCGATTTAGTTCAGCTCCTGTATGGCAAACTAAAATTGACCGTAGATTGGAAAGCAAAAGCGGCCGAAGCTCACGTACGTCACGCGTTAATCCTAAATCCTAACTCCGTGGAGGCACACTCTCTTTACGCAGAGATAATGATTCTATTTGGAAAGCCATCTGAAGCTATAAAACATGCGAATCAAATTCTTGCTCTAGATCCGATATCTTCGTCTTCATTCAAGCTAGTGGCCCGGATATTCTATAAATTAGGGCGGTATGAAGAAGCCATCGCCTTCTTAAACGATGCATACGAACTGGAACCGTTGGACTATGAAACATTGTTGCTTTTGGGAGCCAGTTTTGCGGAGCTTCGAGACTACAGTGAATCGTTGCGTTGCCTGAAGAAGTCTTATCATTATCACCAATACATCGAAACCCTTTCTATGATCGGGTACGTTGAAGCTCTCGCTGGAAAAACAGATGGAGCGAACGTGATCATTCAGCAAATGGCGTCGGAATTTCAGGACTACAAACGACACCCAATGGATCTAGCTCGAATCCGCCTAGCTCTCGGAGAGAAGGAAGAGGCTTATAGACTTCTCGAAGAGGCATACGCTCAGAGAGAGATAGATCTGTATGGACTAGGATTCGACCCAAGATTGAAGGCGATTCAAGAAGAGCCGCGATTTAAGTCACTACTCCAACGAGTTTGGGAAGCTAGCGACCTTGAGCAGTAAAAAGACAGCCGGCTGATTTCTCGAGCCGGCTGCCTTGCGGTGGAGAGACACTCTCCAAACTGACTATTCTAATTTACCCTTCGTTAATGACGCCACAGTCTGTCGGGGTGGTGTCAAAGCTGGTTAAGCCACCAATGATAACTCCCGTGAATCCGCCGATAATGACTCCGGTTATTCCGCCGATGATAACGCCGTAGTCAACTTTTACCGCTTTCCCTGTCGTTTCCGAGCAGGTCGAGGTTAAGTCAGCGCCGCCGATTATTACGCCCGCATTCGCGGTCATTGTTGAGAGAATCAAGGTTACTGCCAAGAAAGTCGTCGTGATCCAGCCTTTAAGTGTTGTCATTTTAGTGTCTCCTACCAATTTATTTTCTAACTTCACGGTGGCGTCTATTACAACCGTCATGCCATGAGCAAAACGACCCCGACAACGTCGAAATATTCTTTTGTTTACAGTAAGTTGCCACGTCTCGCGGACGAACGGCAGAAAAGGTTGTCAATTGGATACTTGGTTTCCGGCCAGTTGTTGAAACCTCGATAAATATGGGCTTCACACAGCTTTCGGAAGATTTCGTGCGTTCGGATACTTTCTACCCATGTGACGGGTTGCTAGCAGGTATACACTTTCACCGCGCAGCCAACATTTTTCTAGCTTTTTCAAGGCCTAGAGTGTTAACCTTGGTTCAGGACGGCCTTGAAACCTCGTCTACCCCTTAGCTTTTTCTATTAAGAAACTCAAAATCCTGCGTTAATGAACGAAAAGAAACTACCCAGCTTTTCAAAGGCCTCTATTGTCGTCCTCGGCACTGTCGCGGTGTCTCTCAGTCTGTTCTATCTGGGGCGAGATGCGCTCAGCCCTGGATTCGCGTTGCTTTTGTTGATCTCGGGCTTTATTGCCCCGCGGATGGGTATAGTCATCCCCAGATCAAACGTAGTAATAAGTTTCTCCGACTCAGTCGTTTTCATTTCCTTCTTGATCTACGGTCCGGCTGCAGCAGTTGTGATGGCCGCTGTTGAAACCTTGGCCAACTGCTACTACTACAAGCGGTCTGGAAAGATTAAGTTCGCGTCGAAGATGATCGCGGTAAATACGTTTGCGTCCGCCCTGAGCACAGCGGCCGCTTGCGGTGTTTGGATATTCTTTTCCGAATTTGCTGGACTCTCTACGTTCGCTACCGATACTCGCTCGTTAATCTTGACGCTTGGAGTTCTCGCTCTTGTTCAGTTCACAGCCGCGAGTATCTTTGCCGCGTTGTTACTCCCCCAACAGGATGGCTCAACAATTTGGGCAACGTGGAGGCGAGACTATCTCACCGGTTCCATGTCTCACATCGTAGGAGCGGGAACGGCCGGGCTGGTTTACAAGATCATAAGCTACGGCGACGTGTTTACGGCCGGGGTTGCCCTGATCGTGTTCGGAATTGTTTACCTGACCTACCGACAATCGATCCAGCAGATAAACTCGTCGGTCGAACAGGCTGAAGAGGCTCAACGACAAAAGGCCGAGATCGAGCGCGAGCGAAGGCGCGAGGCCGAGAGGCATACTCATGAATTGCGTCAGTCGCTGGACCAGGAAGAGCGTGCGAATCTCGCGCTTCGGAAAAGCGAGCGCGACTTTCAACACGCCGCGCTTCACGATTCTTTGACCGGGCTCGCGAACCGCAAACAGCTCGGCGACATACTGCGAAAGCTGATCATTGAGTATCGGAACGATCCGACGACCAGCTTTCAG
>JBBKXD010000311.1:0-3559 GCA_037969295.1 Pyrinomonadaceae bacterium
TTCTTCTACAGCCGCTTCCCGGACGCGACCGAGGGTGCAGAGCTCAAGGGCGCGAACAAATTCCAGAAACTTTATTTTCACAAACTCGGGAGCCCGCAGTCGGAGGACGCGCTGATCTATGAGCGGCCCGATGACGGCGAGATGTTCATCGGCTCGAATGTTACCGAAGACGGCAACTGGCTGGTGATCAGCGTCAGCAAAGGAACCGAGCGGATGAACATGGTCTATTTCAAGAACCTGACCATGGAAAAGGCTCCGATCATCCCGCTTGTCGCCGACCGTGCAAACAGCTATCGGCTGATTGGCAACGACGGGCCGGTGTTCTACTTCGTCACCGATAAGGCTGCCGAACGCGGACGTCTGGTCAGCGTGAACGTTCTCGAGAAGACGCCAATGTGGAAAGAGATCGTTCCGCAAGTGGACGAGTCGCTGAACGGCGTGCAGATGATCAACGATCAGTTCGTGCTGAGCTATCTGAAAGACGCGTACACATCGATCAAGATCGTCGATAAGGACGGTAAGCTTGTCCGCAACGTCGATCTGCCGGGCATCGGTTCGGCCGGCGGATTTGGCGGTAAGCAAAAGGACACTGAGACCTTTTACACATATTCAAGCTACAACGCTCCGCCGACCATCTATCGCTACGACATGAAAACCGGCAAGAGCACCTTGTTCCGTCAGGCGAAAGTTAAATTCGACGGATCGCAGTACGAGGTCAAACAGGTTTCCTACAAGAGCAAGGACGGGACGCGCGTACCGATGTTCCTGACCTATAAGAAAGGCATCAAGCTCGACGGCAAGAATCCGACCCTGCTCTACGGATACGGCGGATTCAACATTTCGATGACACCGGGATTTTCGGTTGCGAGACTTCCCTGGCTCGAGATGGGCGGCGTCTATGCGGTGGCGAATATCCGCGGAGGTGCCGAGTATGGCCGAGCATGGTGGAAGGGCGGATCTCGTTTGAATAAGCAGAACGTGTTCGATGATTTTATCGGCGCAGCGGAATATCTGATCGCGAACAAGTACACGTCGAATAAAAAGCTCGCGATACAGGGCGGCTCGAACGGCGGTCTGCTCGTCGGTGCGGTGTTGAATCAACGTCCCGATCTATTTTCCGCAGCTCTGCCCGCGGTCGGTGTGATGGACATGGTGCGATTTACCGAATTCACGGTAGGTGCGGCTTGGAAGTCGGACTACGGCGATCCGAAAGACGCGGCTGATTTCAAAGCACTCTACGCTTACTCGCCGCTGCACAATATCAAACCCGGTACGAAGTATCCCGCGACGCTTATCACGACCGCGGATCACGATGATCGAGTCTTCCCTGCTCACAGTTTCAAGTACACTGCGACTCTGCAGGAGGCTCAGGCAGGTGCGGCTCCGGTTCTGATACGCATCGAAACGAAAGCCGGCCACGGTGCCGGCAAACCGACAACTAAGATCATCCAGGAACAGGCAGATATCTATGGCTTCCTGGTGAAGAGTCTTGGAGTTAAGTACTAGATCGATCGTTAGCTTATCCGAAATGCCTCGTTCCGAATGGGACGAGGCATTTTGGGTTGTTTCGCGTGAATTCGTGATTTGAGTTCTAGGAGACGGAACCACGAATCCACACGAAATAGCATCAACATTTTACTGCCGCTCTGTGGCATAATTCGAACCATGAGCATTGTTGAGATAGAAAATGCGATAAAAAACCTACCGCCCGAGAAAGTCAACGAACTTATGGACTGGTTCGTCAGTTATCATGCGGAGATCTGGGATAAACAGATAGCCGGGGACCTCGGAAACGGCCGCCTCGACTCGATACTTTCGGAGGTGGACGCGGAAATAGACTCGGGGGTCGGACGACCGCTGTGAAACATTTGACTCTCCCACGTTTTTGGAAATGCTATCGCGAGCTACCACGCCATATTCAATTGCTCGCTGATAAGAACTACAACCTTCTTAAATCCGACCCCGCTCATCCGTCTCTTCACTTCAAGAAAATCGGCACGACTAGACAACTGTGGTCAGTTCGTGTCGGGATTGGTCATCGAGCTCTCGGCGTTGAAAAGCCCGACGGCATATACTGGTTCTGGATCGGATCTCACGCCGACTACGATCGTCTGATTCCTTAACTCTTCCGGGTCCCGTTGGCACGAAGTATCCCGCGACCCTCATCACCACCGCCGATCACGACGATTGCGTCTTCCCTGCTCACAGTTTCAAGTACACTGCGACGCTGCAGGAGGCTCAGGCAGGTGCGGCTCCGGTTCTGATACGCATCGAAACGAAAGCCGGCCACGGTGCCGGCAAACCGACAACGAAGATAATTCAGGAGCAAGCTGATCTGTGGGGCTTCCTGGTGAAGAATTTGGATGTGAAGTATTAGGCCTAACTAGAATGCTGGAGAAAGCTGCTCGAAAAATCGAGCAGCTTTTTTTGTTGGAGGATGGTCATCTTACGCTCCGCTAGGAGCGTCATGTTTGTAGCAGGAACGTGAACAAAGTATTGAGCTCTGTAGGAGCGGCATAAATGGTGTCGCTCTACGGAGCTCATTTGCACCGCGGTCGGTTCTCGATGCCTGGTGCGACGGGTGTTGGCGCAATTCCCGTCAGTGCGAAATCGATCTCGAGGGGTTGATCGAGCGTCGAATCGGTACCAGCAATAATCTTGAAATATGTTATTACTTGCGAAGAGTATTGTAGGCCCGATGCTTTGCCTGGAACCCACATTCTAATGCAGTTCGTCGCGGCATGTCGGAAAACAGTCAAGGTCTTGCTTGTCCAATTCGGAAGTCGATCTCGGCCATACCAGCAAGAAGGCTCAATAACCCATTAGCGGAAGTTGACCTTTTCATAAATGCGCGACGATACCCGCCTTAGTAATAAAGACCATATAAATAGATTACCTGCGAGGTAGGTCAGAGCACCCCAAATCAGTTCTTCAGGATAACGAGCCAATACGCGCCCAAGGCCTTCTTCCTCGGTCGGCGAAATACGATATCTGTTAATTTCTCCAACCACATCCCAGGCGGTTAATACATAATGCAGAAGTATTACTAAAAGAAAAACGAGCACACCATACGGCCATTTTGCCTTCTTTGCCAAAAAGACGGCGAACATCAGCAGCAGCCAATTGAGAAAATAAGGTCGGAAAGGAGCCATCAGTATCCAAGATCCCTTGAATTCGAGGCCTATGCCACCAATTCCAAACCAGAACTGTACTATGCTAAAAACTATGCAAAAGATGAAAAGATGAATATTCTTTATTTGCATCTCGAATTCTCGTCGCCTTTTTTTTTCGCTGGTTACATCCTGGGTTTCTGTTTTGTTTCTCTAATTCCAATTGCATTTGGATGCAACGCCGCCGGTTCGCACCCCGATCAGTTTTCGGAGCCGAATCACGGAAACAACACACTCCCTACTCCCACCACCCCGTCAGCCGAAGACGGCCGCCACCCCTCTCAGGCAGGAGGGGAGCCCGTGTTTCCAGCTTCGGTTGCCGCATACCGGAATTGGCAATATCACTTATGCAGTGTACAAAAATCTTTCGGCTCGGTGCCGGGTTTGAA
>JBBKXD010000312.1:0-3832 GCA_037969295.1 Pyrinomonadaceae bacterium
ATCGCCGGCACCGGCAGCAACAACACAGCGGCGACAATCGATTTCACCCGAAAGGCGCGAGAAGCAGGAGCCGACGCGGCGCTCGTCGTCGCACCGTATTACAACAAACCGACGCAGGCTGGAATGCTCGCGCATTTTTCCGAGATCGCGCGTTCGGTTCGCGGGCTGCCGATAATGCTTTACAACGTGCCGGGCCGGACGGCCTCGAACATCTCGGCCGAGACGACGCTGAAGCTTGCAGAGAAGTTCGAGAACATCGTTGCGACGAAAGAGGCGTCCGGAAATTTCTCGCAGGTGATGGAGATCCTGAAGAATCGTCCAAAGAACTTCAAAGTATTTTCCGGAGACGATGCGACGGCGCTGCCCTTCATTTCACTCGGCGGCGACGGTTTGGTTTCTGTCTGTGCGAACGAGATCCCCAAAGAAACGTCGAAGATGGTCGAATACGCGCTCGCTGGGTCTTATCATTTTGCGAGGAAGATCCATTTTAAGATCCTCGATCTGATGGAAGCGAACTTTATCGAGTCATCTCCGGCGCCGTGTAAGTTCGTGATGAAAGAGATGGGACTTCTCGAAGAAAATCTACGTCTTCCGCTTGTTCCGGTGACTAAGGAAACTCATGCGAAACTGAGATCGGTGATAAAGGAGATGAAACTCGGATGAGCTTACAGACGAAGATCGAAGAGCTGTTCGGCGACTCGGGCCGCAAGTTTAGCGAAGCCGATCGCGAGTGGTTCGAGGAATTTCGTCTCGCGCTGCGCGGCGGCGAGATCCGCTCGGCGGTCAAGGACGCCGATGGAACTTGGCGTGCGAACACTTGGGTCAAGCAGGGAATTCTCCTCGGATTTCGGATGGGGAAGATGGTCGAGATGTCCAAATCGACCGAGACGTTACAGTTCTTCGACAAGGACACATTTCCGCTGCGGCCGATGTCGCTCGATGACAAGGTTCGAATCGTTCCGGGCGGGTCGACGATTCGCGACGGGTCGTATGTCGCGGCAAATGTCGTGCTGATGCCGCCGTGTTATGTGAACGTCGGAGCTTACGTTGATGAGGGAACGATGATCGATTCGCACGCGCTTGTCGGCTCGTGCGCACAGATCGGAAAGCGGGTCCACCTATCGGCCGCGGCTCAGATCGGCGGCGTGCTCGAGCCTGTGAATGCGACGCCGGTCATCATCGAAGACGACGTGCTTGTGGGTGGTAACACCGGTGTTTACGAAGGAACGATCGTTCGTGAACGCGCGGTGCTCGCGAGTGGTGTGATACTCACGCGTTCGACTCCGGTTTTCGATCTGCCGAATCAGCGAGTGATAAAGGCGGCCGACGGAGGTTCGCTCGAGATCCCCGCCGGAGCGGTCGTCGTGCAGGGTTCACGAGCTGTCTCGACCGGCTTCGGAAAGGAAAACGGCCTCTCGATCTACTGTCCGATCATCGTCAAGTACCGCGACGAAAAGACCGACGCCTCGACAAAACTCGAAGACTATCTCCGCTAGTGGTCTGCAGACGTAAAGTTGACGCTCGGCGAGAACTCGTCAAATTCGACCAACCTCTCGGGAACTGGAAACGTGTGCTTCTTTGAGCTAACGCGAACGGTGTACAGCCTGAAAGTCAGCACATTCATAAAGCGGTAGTAGCCGAACGGATTCGTCACGGCATAGACGATATTGCCCTGGTCGTCGGTCAGTGTAACGATAACGCGCGGGGCTCCTCGCCCGCTCGCTCCTGTTGCCCGGCCGCTCATCGTGAGCGGAACAGGTGTGCCTTCGGCCAACGTCCAGGCGGCGAACGATGTTACGCCATTGACCGTGGCGCGGTTGGTTGTCTGGTTCAGAGTTGTTGGTAATTGCGTCGCTGTGCCGGCGTCGATCCGATAAGCTCGGTACCGACTCTCGACGCCTACAACCTCCGAATCGAGGTAGCCAAACACGAGATTCGCCTGCGTGATGCCGGTCGCAGAAGTATTCCACCACCGCTGTAGACGATTGGCCGAGAGGCCCGTCACTACGCCGGGGTACCCACCTGATTTCGGTTCGACCGTAAAGTTACCGGTGCCGCTTATCCCCGAAAGCTCGACCGGACCGTAACCGGTGCCTGTGCCGACCGGGAAACGAAACGTCCCCGTCCCGTTTACACATCGCGTTAACGTAGATTGGATAAAGGACGTGCTGCCGCCTCCGCCCAAAGCTCCCGCACTGCACGACGTCAATGTCACGGGACCTCCGTCGATCCTGCCGCCGTTCAGGGACATGGCACCATTGATCGTAACTGCCGCGAGTCCGAAGAGGTCGCCGTTCATCTGCAAATAACTGTTAACGATCAAGGTGCCCGGTCCGGTGATGGCGCCGTTATTAAGGTCAAGGTCTCCGGTGACTGTTAGTGTGCGTCCCCCAGCTATAGCGAGGTTACGGCCACTTGTAACAATCAAGCTTCTCACGGTGACATCGGCAGAAGAGATCGTCGCGTCGCGCGCCGAGATCGTCACGCCGGAGTTCGGTGCGGGAACTGTCCCGCTGCCCCAATTCGTCTGGGTGTGCCAGTCGGTACTGGCAGAGCCCGACCACACGGTCTCCCTCCACCGCGCGAAATACGGCGACAGATTACATCCGGCTGTCGTGAAGCTCCCCCCTATGAAAATGTCGCCACCAGCCGAAGTAACGACGGACGCTGCTGCGTTAATACCATTGCCAAGTCCGGACCACGCGGATCCATTCCACCTTGCGATCCTGTCCGCCGGGCCGCCACCCGCAATCGTGAAGTCACCAATCGCTATCAGGTCCGGTCCCGAGACGGCTAGTTTGACAGAACCGGGCTGCCCCGTCGGGCTGGGAAGCCCGCCGCCGAGAGCCGACCACGAGGAGCCGTTCCATTTAGCGACGCGGTTGACGGTGATCGCTCCGGCTGATGTGAAACCACCCGCGACATAAACATCCGATCCCACGACCGCCACTGAGCTAACTCCACGGTCGCCCAGATCCGCACCGAGCGCCGTCCAGTTAGTCCCGTCATATTTCGAGAAGTAAGCCGGGTTGGCGACGGTCGTGGTGCCGGTCCCAACATACAGGTCCGTGCCCATGAAGGCCATGCCAGTGACGGTCGTAGGAAGGATCGAAGAATTCAGACCGCTCCACGACGTACCGTTCCACTTTGCAACGCGATTGGCCGGCACACCTCCCGCTGTGGTGAATGAGCCGCCGACGTAGATATCATCGCCTTGAGCAATGATCACGGATACGGATGCGCTGACGCCCGTTCCGAGCGGGGACCAGCTAGTGCCATTCCAGACGGCGATGTTGCTGGCCGAGATCCCGCCGATGGTGGAAAAATTTCCGCCCGCATAGACTTTGCCGCCGGCCACGGCGATCGCGCTGATGGAACTATTTTCCGTATTAAAACCCGATATTCCGATGCCGAGTGGCGACCAGGTGTTCGTTATGCCATTCCATCTGGCGATGCGTTTGGCCGTCACTGGACCAGCCGATATAAAGGTGCCCCCCACGTAAACATCCGTACCGGAAACGGCGATCGCGTTGGCGGCGGCGTCGAGACCCGTTCCTGGAAAGGCTGCAGCCCAAGTTGTTCCGTTCGTGAGTGTTGCGAGATTCCGCGCCCCGATCCCGCCGGCGAGTTGAAAGTCGCCACCTAAGTAAAGCGTGTTACCCGAAACATAGATGGCATTGACCGCATGGTTTCCCAATTCAGTCCCGGAACCCAGCGCGGTCCACTGACTGCCGTCATATTTTAGGATGCCGTTCCCGATACCTACTCCGCCGGTGCGTTCGAATGTTCCCCCGGCATAAACATCCGTCCCCAAAAAGGCGATCGCACGCAC
>JBBKXD010000313.1:0-8763 GCA_037969295.1 Pyrinomonadaceae bacterium
CCACCCGATTTGAGCGCCACAATCTCCGCAATGACTTTCCAGGTTTCGGTATCTCGTAGTCGTATTTGTCCTGCCTCTCCCTTTTCCGGATCGAGTTTTCCGTTCGGCGTAGCCAGACAGAATTTTTCCAGCAATTTCGGCGCTGCATTAGCAAGCATCTGCAGCGTCTCGTCGTTTTCGGGAAGCGTCGGTCCTTCCTGTCCACTCAAAAGGTTCCATTGTCGAATGACGTAATCGTCACTTCCGGCGTACAGAGTGTTCTCAGTCTTATCGAAACCGACCGCCCAGGCACCGAATGGTGTTGTCGCCCGGAGCGTCTTTATTTCGACATTCTTCACCAGATCCCAGATCGCAACGCTTCCGTCCGAGTATCCGATCGCGATCGTTCTGCCATTCTTATTAAAACTTATGGAAAGTGGTGCGCTGAGTCCCTCCGCCAACCCGCGAGCCGATGACGCTGAGGCGATGGGGTGGCTGAGTATTTCTTTACGCGAATCGACTTCCCAAATTCGGAAATAACCGTCGGCATTTGCGCTGGCAAGCCATTTTCCATCCGGGCTGAACGCGATCGAGTTTACCTTTCCTACGTCAGGGCCGAACGGTTTAAGCTCGGCCCCGGTTTGCACGTTCCACAGCCTTACATGAGGGCCGCTGGCGCTCGCAAATAGCGTCGCGTCGTGGTTGAATTCTAATGAATACACGTAACCGTCAGAGCTTTTTATATCCTCGGACAAGGTTCGAAACGTTTTGCCCGATCTGAGGTCAAGAAGCTTGATAGCTTTCTTGGTGCCGTAATCGCGCGTAAATCCGACGGCGAGGTACTCTCTGTTTCGACTAAATTTGAGCGACTGTATCGGCTCGACCAGCCGCACGAATTCGCTGACTGCTTTCCTCGTTTCAAGATCCCACACTTCAAACCGGCCTTCGTGCGACGTCCTCGCGACTAGTTTCATGTCTCCGCTGAAGGCCAGGCTGTTTGCAACGTTCCACTTTTCAAGACTGGTTTCTTCTTTTCCGGTCGACGAGTTCCAAAAACGAACCGAGCCGTCACCGCTTCCGGTGATGAGAGATCGTTCGTCGGATAAGAACGCCAGGGAGTTGATCCGGTTCGTCCCGGAATAATTGTTTCCCATACTAAAACTTCTAGGTGGGCCAGGCCCGGCTATCGACCAGGCAGATATCGCGAAACGGTAGGGCTCGCCGAGCCAGAATTTGGAATTGCCGTCTGCACCAAGGAAATTCACGTCGATCAGATCCGTCGTGGCAACGGCAATTGTCTGCAGGTCATTGCTGAAGGCGAGCGCCGTGATCTCTCGTCGGGTCTTGATCTCGGTCGTGTCCGCTTTTGCAACATGGGCCGGGTATTCTTTATCGAGCTTCGGGAAATGGCCCTTGCCAAATTCCGGTGGATCGAACCTGGGTAATTCGGTGGATCGCAGCAGCCCGGTCTTCATGTTCCAAACATGCAGTTGACGCCCGTCACTAACGGCTAGCAGTTGGCCAGTGTCGTCGAACGTCACTAATTTGTTGAATTCGGCATCAAACGTGGCCGGAAATATCCTTTGCCCTCCAGTGAGCAGATCCATGACGGAGATCTTCCCAAATCCGAACGCAACGTGATTTCCGTCGGAGCTTAGACGGTCCCCGTAGTGAGACAGGCGCCCGCTTACCTGCACGGTGCGTTGCAACTGTCCGGTTGTTACGTCGCAAGACCGGGCCTTCCCGTCCTCACTGATGCCGACGAGCGACACATTCGACGAAAATCTGATATCAAACGATCCCTGAAGACAGTCAAGCGCGCGAAGCTGTCGGCCGGTCTGCACGTCCGAAAGCAGCACGTTGGTATGAGTGTCGATACTCGCAAGGAGGCGCGAATCCGGCGTAAAGACCGCTTTGTAAAGTTGCTCGGCGTGCCCGGTTTGGACAACGAACTCGGCTGTCTGCGAAATTCCCAAAGTAACAAACCAAGCGAGGGTTAAAGCCGTGACCGACGGGCGGATAGCCGGACCAAAAATCTGGCTGAGCTTTTTCATTTGAACACCTCCTGAACTGGGCAATGGGAGAGCCGATTTCTCAACCACTGTGCCGGTTTCCTTCTAAATCGTTTCACCTGGTCGCCAAAAGCACGCGATCTCAACGAATCTCCCGCGCTGTATCGCCAAGTTTCAGTAAGGGAACTTCCCTCGCCCGACTTGCAAAATCGAATAGAACCGGCTGTTGAACCGAGGCTTTCGATCCGCAGCTGCCGCCCTGGCAAAACATCTCGGCTTTTTCTTTTTCATTCAGAAGCGCAAGATTTACCGGCTGCCCGCCGATCGCTATCCTGGCCTTGCCTTCGACCACACTTTTGTAAAGCGCCGGCACGCCTTTGACCGCGTACCCGAGCCATTCGGCGGCGGTCAGCATTCCGTCCTTCGGCATGTCGGAATCAGCAAGCCCACGGCCGATCGCGTCCTGAAGCAGCGTGTAACTCAACAGTCCGTGCTGGAGCGATCTCAGTTCGAGAGCCACGTTGTTCGTCTGCGCCGCCGCGAGAACGCGCATCCCCTTGTCGTACGCGAGCTGGCCGAGGCCGCGGCTTCCCATCGGACCCGGTTTGAAATCGGGACCCTGAACGCTCGCCGCCGAGTGACACGCATCGACGATGAACAGTATCTCTTTCGCGACGATCTCACGCATCCAGAGCGAAAGCTCGTCGGACGAGATAAGTCGCGGCAGCACATCGTCCGTTATGGGTCCGGTATCTTCGCCGATATCGTACGGCAGCATGTAGAAGACGCCTGACCTTGTGTAACCGTGGCCGGAGTACGCGATGACGACGGTGTCTTCGGGATGGACGGCGTCGAGCCTGGCCTGGCCGTCGATCATCCTCAGCGTCTGTGGATCGACCTCAGCACGTCGGCCGGCCATCACATCGAAAACGCCTTTTATTACTCTTTTTGTCGCAAGATTTTCGGTCAGCTTGCCGCGACGGTCGTAATCGGAAACAAGGTTGATGCGGACGAGATCGTGGCCTGACGCGGCGAGCCGTCCGCCCAGCACCTGCTGCATTCCGCGAGCATCATTACCCGCGAAGTCGAGCCGGTACTTTCCCGACTCCGATGCATTGACGCCAATGGTCACGAGCACAGTTTTGCCCCGCGACGTTTGCGGATGCGGTATGTGAAGCGTCGTCCGAACGGTTTCGCTTTTTACCCGATCGGCGTTGAAGGCATAGGCCGAGAATTCGATCTGTCGCTGCCCGTTCCGCGGAAGGCGTACGTTTCGAAAAATAAATGTCGCCTTATCGTCGCGGAGAGCTAACTGCCCGGCTAGATCATGGGTTCGCCGCCAGACGTCGACATCGCTCTTTGAAGGCGACGTTGATGCTTCGGCGATGTACATCTGTTCTTCAGCCCGCGGAACCGACGAAGCGACGAGCTGGCGATCGATAAACAGCCTGAGATCGAATACGCCGGATCGCGCGTTAGGACGGATCACATTCTCGACATCGATCGAAACGTCGACGGTGCCGTCGGGCTTTATCGCGGAAATGCGCGGCTTGCCGATCAATGGCTGCACCCGGTTGATCTCAGCGATCGAGGGCAGTGATCTAAACTCCGTGTCGCAGGTCGCAACTCGGCTGCATCTCACCAGCCGTGCCACGAGCCCGGGTTCATAGTATTGCCGCATGAAGATCTCGAGCGGGATCGGTGTAAATGGATCGTCGGCATCGATCCAGTGCAGACCGTCGATCTCGTCGAGGCTCTTGTTTGTATCGAATCGCCCGTCCGGCGATACGACGGTCCAGCGGTTGTCGCCGGCCGTAACGAGCACCGCGAAGTCTTTCCGGCTTGCTCGATGAGAGAGTTGGATTCGGGAGCCTTCGATGATCTTCGCGATCATGGAACCGGAAACAGATTCGTCGTAAAACTTGTCGAAACCGCGGGGAAACTGCTTCTCGAATTCCGATCGGAACACGGTGTCGTCAATGGCGAACGACCCGCGCTCTTCGAGCCGGTCGACGGTCATCAGTCTGATCTTGGTTCCCTCTTCAACGTACGGACTACCCGCAGGGATAACGTCGAACTGTTTCTTCCCGTTCATGGCGACCGTCATGCCGTCTCGGGAAAACGCGATCGCGGAAACCATCGAGTAGCGCGGCCCGGCGGCGCGCAACAACTGCAGCGTTGCGACATCCCAGAGCTTTACGGCTTGCGAGCCCCCGCTCGCGAGCATCAAGCCGTCCGGACTGAACGTGAGGGCGTTGATCTCATGTGAGTCGGCCGCGACGGGTATCTCGCGTTTGTCGCCGGTGGTGATGTTCCACAGAATTATTCTTCCAGTCGAGTCGCCGCTGGCGAGAGTTTTTCCGTCGGGACTAAAAGCCAGACGCCTCACCTCGCCCACGTGTCCGGGAAGCTCTTTCAGCGATCTGCCCGTTTCCAGGTCCCAGATGCGGATCGTTCGGTCCCCGCTGCCGCTTGCAAGTAATTTCCCGTTCGGGCTGAACGCCGTGGTCCAAACAATATCCGAATGGCCGGAAAGAGTTTGGAATTCGGTTCCGGTCTCGGCATTCCAAAGCCCCACTGTCTTATCGCTACGGGCCATCGCAAGCGTCCGACCATCCGGGCTGAACCCGATCGAATAGACAAGCGAGCCAATGGCGGCGAGTGTCCGAGCTTCGACTGTCGTCACCGGATTCCATATCTTGATCGTGTTGTCGGCGCTTCCACTGGCGAGCGTGTCGCCGACCGGGCTAAAGGCAACTGAGTAGACCTCGTCGGAATGCCCGCGCAAAGTTTTCGGCTCAGATAGCGCGTCATCGACGCTCCAGAGCTTTACGAAGCCATCTTTGCTACCGCTGGCCAGCGTTTTGCCATTGCGAGAAAAAGCGAGGGACATGACGGCGGCCGAGTGAGCTCGCGGAAATGTACGAATTGCGGTCTGCTGGGCAATGTCGAAGAGTTGTATGTCGCCGTTTGCGCTCCCGCTCGCCAGCAGCTTACCGTCGGGGCTGAATTTCATCGACGGCATGTCATCCGACACCCTGATCGTGAAGCTTCGGTCGGCAGCGGGTTCCCAGATCCGTATCGCATTTTGCTCGGGCGCCGCGATGTACCTGCCGTCAGGACTGTACTCGATCGTTACCAAACTTCCCAGATCGCCGCGAAGATGTAATGTTTGTTTCTCGGTACCCTCGCGGACGTTCCACAGTTTAATCTGGTTGTGATAGCCGACGGTCGCGATCGTCTCGCCGTCCGGGCTGAACCGGACCTGCCATACAAGCAGGAGATCAGCCGGCGGGAACGTTTTGATCAATTCTCCGGTTGCAACCGAGAAGAGTTTGACGGACCTCGTTTGGGACGACGCGGTTGCTAGCGTCTTGCCGTCCTTACTGAACGCGATAGAGCCAAACGCTTCGGAATTCCCGAGCGTTCGAATCTCTTTTCCGCTCGCCACGTCCCAGATCTTTATCGCGCTGTCAAGGCCCAGGCTTGCCAGGAGTTTTCCATCGGGGCTGAACGCGACGCTGCGGACGGTCGACGAATGTCCGGTCTGCACAACGAGCTCGGCTCTGTGCCTGGTCTGGGCCACCGACAAGCCGACTGTGACGACCATCAGGACCAGCCACCCGTAAACAAGCTGTCTTCTCCTGCCATGATCGTCTCGCATTTCACTCACCTCCAATGCCCTATCAGAACGAACGGCGACCAGTAGAACGGATGTGCGAACGGGTGTGACGGATCCGCGACGTTCGGCCTCGCGTCCTTCTTCTCACCGGTCACGACCCAAAGCTGCGTGAGCAACCCATGCGCCTGTTTCTGCAGATCGCCATTTCCCTGCGCAGCCGCAAACCGTACGCCGCCCAACAGTACACAGACCATTAATAGAGCGCAGATCCATGTGCCGCTGGCTGAGCGTCGGGCTAGTGATCCCTTTGTCAAAAGAACATGGGATGTTTGGCTCGTGATTTTCATTTTGTTTTCGCCCTCGGCGGCACCACCCAAAGCTCGGTGACCTCAAGCAAGCGATTCGGCCGAACGTATTTATAAATGCTTGTAACCCTGTGACGAGCGACGCCGTGTTGTGTCAACTCGGCGAGGATCTCTCTTAACGTTCGCGCGTATTTTGCGCGCGACGATTGGCTGATAACGATGCGGCCGGTCTTCGCCGGATTTGCATTCAACACGCGCGCATATTCCTCGAGGTCGTAAAGATAACCGGAGCATCCCGGCACTCCGTCGAGATAGTCCGCCGCGTAAAAATAAGGCTGCTGCGGCGGCGGCTTCTCGGCGACTCCCGAGCTGGCGTCTTGTGAGATCTCGGGCTGATCGGCACCGGGTGGAACCGACCAGAACTGTGTCGTGCCCGCCTGCCGCGGAGCTCCGCGAATTATCCTAACGCGTGACCGATCAAACTTTCGAAATGTGAAATGGTTGAGAAGCTGTTGCTCGCGTCGAAGTGCTGCTCTCGCATCCCGCGCATCGCCGTTGATGACGATGAGCCCGGCATCCATCGGGTTATTACCCAGCTCCGTAAAAAAAGCGTCGAGCCGCGCGAACCCTTCCTCGCAGTTATTACCGGCTGTGCGAAACTCATCGATCATCCGGGCTTGGGGAACTGGAACGATACCGATAGTACAGCTCCCGTCGCGCTGGGCGAAAGGATAGTGAGGCTGTCCGAACGCCCGTTCAAGGGTGACAATCAACGAATCGGAACCGCTCCTGCCGACGTCAATTTTGATCGACGTTGTCCCTTGGCCTCCGCTTATTTCTCCACGCGAGACTGTCCAGTTGTAAGTTGGGGAATACTTCTCACCGGTATATGGACCCGGGAATCTTAAATTGACCGACACTATCTCACCCGGGCTGACAAGAGACTCTGGACATTCGATCGAGAAAGGAAACTCGTAGTGGGAGCCCTGACCGAATGCCACCGCGGCGGAAACTAAGAATAAAAAAAGCGTCAGACTTCTTAACGTCATAGAGTCAGGTTTATCTCCAATTCCCGATCAACACGAATGGCGACCAGTAGAACGGATGTGAGAACGGACGGGCCGGATCGGTGACAAACGGCTTCGCGTCCTTCTTGCCGATGACGAGCGCGTTGGCATCGCGCGTCGTGCCCGGTGCGTGCGGTTTGCTCTCATCTTCGACGACGATCTTAACGCGCGATATGTCCGACCGAACCTCTCCTCGCGAGGCCTTTGCCGCTCCGGTCAACAAGGCAAGCTGAGCGTTTCGCAAAGCCTCGGCCTTGTTCTGTTTCTTGTTTACCTTCAGGTCGTAGAATTCACGCATCAGCCACGGAGTCGAATTATCCGCCACCGGCCACAGCGTCGCCAACACCGACTGAGCTCCGAGACGCTGTGCGAGTTCGAAAAACGCATCGACCTCGCGGCCGTTGGCGTCCGCGTGCTGTGCCGCGGTATTGCATGCAGAGAGCGTGAGTAGCTCGACACCGGCGAACATGTCTTTTTGTTTTTTCATCTCGTCAAGCGTGAACGCACTCCCATCCCCCATCAGCAGAAACGACCGAGTGTCGTCGCCCGGACGAAAACTAAAGTGCGACGCAATATGCACAACGGGCCGTTTCAGTTTCATGCTCGCGAGCATGCTGGTTCGGGTGAATGCTTCGTCAAGAAGGATGTCGGCGTCCATGACCGGGGTTTGTTTCGTCCTGGAGAAAAGCGTAGCGAGTTCGTTTTCAACGCCGGGGAGCGGAGCAAACGCCAACCTCGTTCCGAGATGATCGACAGAATGCGCCTTCGCGCTACCAAATGCGCTTGCGTTCCATGTCGCCGAAACGGCACGTGTCAACCGCTCGCCGTCCGTGCGCGTGAACGTGACGTTATTAAAACGCTCGACGACATACTGCTTACCGTCGAATAATGCGCCGATCGGAACATATCGCAGATTTCCGTCAAGTGACCAAAGGATCGTTTTGGTGTCAGCCGGCAATTCCTTTTCAATGGGTTTGAATACAACATCGTAAAGTTCTTTTCCGACGACCTTCGGATCGTAGGTGTCCGACTGCAGCAGGGCCCAGAGCTTCTGCGCCGCTGAGTTCGTCGCATAGAAATCCGTCGGCGACGACACCTTTCTTATCGTGGTCGGCGTAATGATAAGCGAGTAGTAAGCCGAATTACCGACATATTGATAAACCACAGTCGGCTGGTCTCCGATCTGTTCGCCAAGCTTTTTAAGGATCGATTGCAGCTCTAACGTGTCGCGGGTGGCGAAAGGTTTGGGCTCGGCCAGTGGTTGGCTCCAGGCGCTGATCATAAATGCCGTCGACCCTTCCTGCGCGATCTTCAATGCCGAGGAGTACTCCCTTATCCTCACCTGTTCTTCAGCGGTCGGCGGACGTTTGCCTATGACCCGCGCGAGGTTGGCCTGATCGACATAGGCTTTCGCCAACGCGGAATTCGCGTCCTCACTCCTACGCAAGAACTCACTCTCGTCGTGTGTGAGATCAAGCATTAGGGCATTCGCGTCAACGCTCTCGACGTCGTAGAATTGCTGATTTTTGAATGTATTCAGAATTTGATAGGCCTCGGAAAGGCGATCCTGCCGCAAAAGCTGTTCAGCCAGACGGCGATACAGTAGCTCAAACGACTTTAGAAATGCCTTCTGGGTTTCCTTATCAAAGCGGGTTGCCTTGCTTCGACGCATCTGCAGTTTATTAACGGCAGCCTTCCCGTAAAGGATCGTCAGAGCGGGGGGCAGGTCTACGTTCTGCAGCCATTTCAGAATGTCGGCTTCTGCCGACAGGTCGCCG
>JBBKXD010000314.1:0-2839 GCA_037969295.1 Pyrinomonadaceae bacterium
GCCGGGAAGCGAACCGGCCTGCTGGCCAAACTTTTGCGGGCCAAGATCAAGTTCGATAACAAAGATTTCGCCGGTGCGGCGGCTTTGCTGAACACCGACGATTTTCGCACGAAGACCAATGTCGCGGACCACGCGCTGTGGCTGCGAGGTTATGCACTTCACGAGGCCGGAAATCATTCTGAGGCAATGAAGGTGTTCGCGCGTCTGATCGCCGATTATCCCGATTCGCTCTACATCACCGATGCCACATTAAAGAGGGCCGCGTCGGCGATCGCATCCGGGCAAGCGGCGACCGTGTCAGCGTCACTCAACGAGTTGAATGAACTCAAGAACCCGGATGCCAATCTCCTGACAGCGAAGTCATACGAAGCGCAGGGGAATCAAACTGACGCCATCAGGTTCTATCGACGGGTTTATTTTTTCGGGGCGGGGACCGCTGCGGCAAAGGAGGCCGAAGCAAAGCTCACATCACAATCACAATCGCTCGCGCCACAGTCGGTTGAAGAGGCGTTGGCACGTGCGGAACGACTTTCCGCGGCGAGAGATTTTCCGGCGGCGGAGAAAGCGTACTCGGATTTGAGTGCCGCCTATCCCGATGACGTGACAAGTCAGATCAAGTTAAAGCAGCTATCGGTATTTTCTAGTTTGAGAAAAGTACCTGAGGCACAGAACGCTTTCAATGCCATCCCGGCAGTGTCACAGGAAAAAGAGCAAGCCTACTATCAACTCGTGATGGCGAATGCGAGGGCCCGCCAATGGCCGCGGGCCCGGACGATCGCGGAAGAAATGCGGCAACAATATCCATCGGGCAAATGGACGCCGAAAGCCTGGATCGACGCCGGAATGGCCGCACGCGACGCAAAGAACAAACTCGAGGAACAGTCGTTTCTGCGATCGGCGGTAACTAATTTTCCGAATGCGGTCGAGGTTGCCGGGGCCCAGTTCGAACTCGCGTGGCTCGAGCACGACAACAAAAATCTCGCGGCGTCGTCAAAGATGCTAACCGAACATCTCGCACGCTATGCCGAGCGCGATACAACAAACCGCGGCAAGGCCGGATACTGGGCGGCCCGGGATTCGCAGCGAGCCGGAAAAACGGCCGAAGCATGCGCTCTTTACGACGGTGTCATTTATCGCTACTCGGCTAACTGGTACGGCTATCTTGCCCAGCAACGTCTTGCGTCGATGAGCTGCCTGGCGGGGGCGACGGTGAATCCACTTGTCTCAAAAGCAGTCGCTGCGCTACGAACCGTGACGGTCGCTCCGGAAACATCGACGGCCCGCGAACTGACGCGAGTCGAAAAGAGCGATGAACTGAGCTCCGTTGGGCTCTTCGATTGGGCGATCAATGAGCTCGAAGAAGCAAAAAAGACGGCCCAGAATTCTCCCAAGATCAACCTTGCATTAGCCCGTCACTATCGCATAAAGGGAGATAACGTCAACGCCTTGCTTGCGCTGGCGAAGAGCTATCCGGACTACTCGCAGATGTTCCCCGAGGAGATGGGCCGCGAGGAGTGGGACATCTTCTATCCGCTTACTAATTGGGAGGAGATAAAGGCGTGGGCGAAAACTCGAAATCTGGATAAGTATCAGGTCGCGGGCCTCATTCGGCAGGAGTCGGTCTTTAATCCGCGCGCCAAATCCGGAGCCAATGCTTTTGGCTTGATGCAGCTATTGATCCCGACGGCCCGGGCGACTGCACGCAAATACGGATCGACGGCAACGATCACGGCGGATGCTTTATTCCAGCCGGCGTTGAACATCGAGCTCGGGACGGCTTATATGCGCGATCAGTACGACAAATTCGGCCGCATCGAATACGTCGCGGTTGCGTACAACGCAGGACCCGGACGCGTAAATCCGTGGCGAGCGACCCTGCCGATCGAAATAGACGAATTCGTCGAGGGCATTCCGTTCAAAGAGACAAAGGGTTACGTGCAGGGCGTCATCCGAAACTCAGCGCAGTATCGCCGTCTCTACGATGAGAACGGGAATTTTAAATCGAACATCGGCACAAAGGCTTTGCGGGGCGAGATCGATTCGAAAACTGCCGAGCAGATCGCGGCTGAGTTTCCTGATGTCGAGTTGGATACCAATCGTGACGAAGGAAAATAAATAAACTCCCCTCATTGCTTCGGAGGGGAACGCGGATCTTCTACAAATTCTTCAGCACATACTCCGTCATCATCGTGTACCAGTGTTTGACCTGTGCGGGGTTGGTTAGGCCATGTCGCTGCGTCGGGTAGAACATCATGTCGAACTGCTTCCCTGCCTTTTGAAATTCATACGCGAGCTGCACCATGTTCTGCATGTGCACGTTGTCGTCAATTCCTCCGTGGATCAGCAGCAGCTTTCCGTTCAAATTTCCGGCCGCCTTCAGAACGGATGTCTCGTCGTAGCCGGCTTTGTTATTTTGCGGCGTCATCATGTAACGCTCGGTATAGATCGAATCGTAGAGCCGCCAGTCGGCGACGATACCGCCCGCCATCCCGGCCTTAAATAATTTGCTGTGCGTCATCGCATAGCTCGTCATAAAACCGCCGTAGCTCCAGCCCCATAAACCGATGCGGTCACCATCGACGTAAGGCAGCGATTTCAAATAGTTGACGCCGTCTTCGATGTCGCGGAGCTCGAGTACGCCCATTCGTTTGTAGACCTGCCAGGTCGATTCCTGACCCTTGCCGCTCGCCGTACGGTTGTCGCAGATCCAGATGATGTAGCCCTTTTGTGCGAGCATCTGATGCCACATCCCACGCGACCCGCCCCATCCGTTTCGTACCGACGGAGCGTGCGGGCCGGCATATGTGTACTGCAGCACCGGATATTTCTTGCCCGGATC
>JBBKXD010000315.1:0-7765 GCA_037969295.1 Pyrinomonadaceae bacterium
GCGATGCCCGGCTCCGTCATTTCGAAACCTACAATCCGACGCGTGAGGCCGTTTTCTTTTATCTTTTTCAACGCGTCGTTGCCAGTGAAATCGCCCTTCTGCAATTTCGTGATCCAGCCAAGATTGGCCTCAAGCGGGGTAATGTCATCGCTCAGTTCGTGGCCATAAAGCGACATAGCGGATTCCAGCCGCAGCGTATTCCTGGCAGCTAGTCCGCAAGGCAGTATGCCGATCGACTTGCCGACGTCGAGCAGCTTATTCCAGAGCTGCACAGCGAATTTCGCATCGGCGTAAATTTCAAAACCGTCTTCGCCGGTGTAGCCGGTCCGCGAAATGATCGATTCGACATCGTCCACGCGGCCGGTCGCGAAGTGGTAATACTGGATTTCGTCCAGATTCGTGTCGGTTAGAGTTTTTAAGATGCCGACTGCCTCCGGTCCCTGGACGGCTATTTGGCAATAATCCGCGCTTGCGTTGGTTAGGGTGACGTTCTCGTCGTTTTTGTGCGACGTGATCCAGTCCCAATCCTTCTCAGTTGTGCCCGCGTTTACGACGAGCAGCAACTTATTCTGATCGAAGCGGTAAACCAGCAGATCGTCAACGACGCCACCTACATCGTTCGTGAGCGCAGAGTAATGAGCCTGGCCATCGACGAGTTGGGTCACATCGTTGGTCGTCAAACGATTGACGAACTTGATGGCATCCTCGCCCTCGACCCATATTTCGCCCATGTGCGAAACGTCGAATAGTCCAGCACGGGTGCGCGTAGCCATGTGTTCCTCGATAACACCCGCGGGATACTGGACCGGCATATCCCAGCCGCCGAAATCGACCATCTTCCCGCCGAGATCGCGGTGGGCCGCGTTGAGCGGCGTCTTCTTCAAATTGTCAGATGACATAAGAGATTAATTTAAAGGAGCGGAAGGAATAGTTCAAAAGGCGGAAGTCGGAAGAAGGGAAACAGCAAACGGGAGACGGGAGACGGAGGAGACAGGAGACACGAGACAGGAGATAGGGACTCAAAACTAGAAACGAGGAACTTGAACCCAGAAACTAACTTTTTCCTTTCTTCTTCACCGGTTTTGTTTCGGGCGGAAGGCGTGAGACCGAATCTATGATTTCCCGGCACGATTCGATAGAGGTTAGGATAACTCCCTTGTCGCGCTCGTCCGTCGTTTTTTCGAGAGCTGACTGCAGCGCAGGGACGTACCGAGACGCGGCAGAAGCGAGGGCTCGTACGGCCACCGGAAACAGGAGGCCTTCCGTCTTGTTTTGCGTAAGCGTGTTTTCATTGTGCTCAGACACGTCGTCGATGTCGTCGATCGCCTTCTGCAAAAGCTGTCGAACGTCAGACAAAAGGGAGGAACGCGATGCGGCGGGCAATTCGCCCCACACCTTTTCATCCTTCTGAGACTGTTTCCAGCCGCCAACGTCGATACCGAGCGCCGCAAATCGCCGATCGATCATCTTCGTCAGAACGTCGACGCGCTTGTCGATGTCCTGGCTGTCTCGAACGAGCTCTATCTCCGCCTCCGTCATGTAATCGCGTCGCTGGGCGGACGCAGTCGATGTTACTGATAAGATCAGGAGTGTAAATGCGACGACAGTGAAGACCTTCATAAAACAACTGTGAACTGTGAACTGTGAACTAGGAACTGTGAACGGTGAACATGCCGACGGAGGTTTCGATTCTCGAGGCTACATAGTTCACAGCTCACAGTTCATAGTTTCGATTCAGGCCGGTTTCTCGTCCGGAAGCACGGTGTCATCGAACAGGGGCTCGACCGCCTTTGCCCGCGCCGCCCGCAAATTCTTGATCAGGCTCCGAACATATTGCTCGTATCTGGTCGGGACGTCATGATGGATCATCTGGAGCCTAGGGGTGAATCCGCGAAGCCCGATCTCGAGACGCTTGAAGTTATTCAGGACTTTGTGATTGTCCCTATCGCTCCGGTTCAAAAAATCGAGCATGTAGTCCATCAGCCCGTGAAATGCACCAAGTTGCGTGAACATCTCGTCGTAATTCTCCGACACATGAAATTTCTCGGCTTGCTTCAATCGCCCATCCATCAGTTCGAGAGCAAGCTTCGTTCGCCGTTTGACCTCACTTTCGGCCCCGAGCTTAGACTTTTCCTCCTGACTGAGAAGTTTTAGCGGAGGCGGCGCGAGGTTGTCTTCGATCACCCCCTGCCCGAATGTAACAGCGGATACGATGAGAATGAAGATACCGACGGGAAGTGTTCGCCAGAGTGAATGACGGCAAATCGGCGACGACTTTTTCGAGCGGCTAACCACGCTTTTTACCTTTCCCTTCTTTTATAAGTCTTTGGACGACAGGCAGACGCAAATTAACTTTTTCGATCTCAAGTTTACTAGATTCCGGCTCGGCGAGGCGAAGAAATTGTTGATAATTCGCCGCCGCATCTGGGAACTCGGCGAGTTGGTCGTGGATGATCGCCAGAAAGTAAAACGCAATGGGCTGTTCGGGTTGATGGTCGGTTAGCCAACGGAATTCAACCTTCGCCTCTGGATAACGCTTCAGCTGAAACAGCGCCGTCGCCAGATTTGCCCTGGCAGTCGAATTCGACGGGGCGATCGAGATCAATCTTCGGAGGACGATAACCGCCTCGTCGTAGCGCTTCGCCTGGACCAGGGCAGCGGCGTAGCCAACGACGGGCTGTACACTATTCGGGTCGGCCTCAGACGCACGTCGGCAATAATCAAGCGCCTTAGCAGGGTCGCCGACGCGAAACGCTGTGCAGAGTTTTGCGAGGGCGACAGGGTTTTTCGGATCGGATGCGAGATGCTTCTCAAGTACCGCGACGTCAGTCGTTGAGCCCGCGAGGATTTGATTCTTCAAATCGACGATCTCGACGCCGGGCTTAGCGATAGAGTTTAGTATTGCCAGAGCTTCGTGCGTTTTGCCTTGCGCCAGGAAAAGACGGGCCCGCAATCCGTCTGCCGATTCCGAGTGCGGAGCGATCGCTTCGAGTCGTCGGAGGAACACCTCCGCGGAGTCCGGGTCGTGCTCGAAAAGCGCAATGTCGACCGAGGTCGACAAAGCGAACTGAGACTTCGGATCAAGATCGAGAGCTCTTGCGGCGCTGGCCTTAGCATTCTTTCTATCCCCGACGGAGTTCTCCAGAGCAGCACGCGATGCCCAAATCGACGCGGTCGGATTAGCTTTCTCGGTCAGTGCCCGGAGTCTGATGAGAAGCTCATTCAAAACCTGCGGCGAAGCTTTTGTCTTTAGCCGAAGCTCGGTCATGGCTGCATAAGCGGGGAAGTTGAGATCGTCGATCTCGATCGCCTGGACAAGATATTTTTCTGCCTCCGCAAAATTATTCTTTCGGACGAGAACAGCGCCGAGGCTGGCGCGAGCAAGCGACCAGTCTTCACGCAGTTCAACCGCCTGCCGAAATGCGGATTCCGCCTCGTCTAATTTTGCGAGGGACTGATACGCATTTCCGCGTTGGAGCTGAGCTTCCGGAAAATCCGGAATGAGCTTGAGCGCTTCCTCGTAGTCCTCTATCGCCGTCCGGAAATCGTTTTTCTCGTGAGCATCCTGCCCTTTGTTGAATAGAGCGACTGCTTCACCCGAGACGTCGTCGTCATCCTGCGCAACCACGTTTTGGTTCAGAGGAAAGACAAACAGAAGCAGGACCCACGGGAGGACCGCGTTCCGGCTACTTCGAAAGACCTCATCAAGGAAGGTATAAAACATCTCACTCGGGCGAACGACGCGATGTTATCATCGCGGCTGAAAAAGTGCCGAACGTTAAAGCGGACTTTTTGTTGCAAACGTTTGCGTTGCTCATTTCGCGTACGATAAGATTTCGCTTTATTAGTAGTTGATCGAGCACAAAATTTTAGCTAGGAAATGATCGAAAACGCGCCGGCCATTCATACATCTTCACCAACGAAATCTCCAACGCAAAAGGAAACCGACCTGCGCCGTTTGATGCATGAAATGGGGTCGGTGTTGGTCGCGTACTCAGGCGGGGTAGACAGTTCTTACCTCGCACTCATCGCCACACAAGAGCTGGCCGACAGTGCCTTCTGTGTAATGGGGATTTCGGCGAGCGTTTCCGGTGTTCAAAGAGCTGAGGGAGAAAGCGTTGCTGAAGCCTTCGGCTTTAATTTCGAGACACTCGATACGTCAGAGCTCGAGGATTCGAACTATGTCTCGAACCCGACGAACCGCTGTTATTTTTGCAAGTCTGAGCTGTACGCCAAATTGGCAGCGACCGCCGTTGAGCGAAATATTCGATTCGTTGCTGACGGCACGAATGCCGACGACGTCTTAGATTATCGGCCGGGCCGCTCCGCCGCAGCGGAACGAGCCGTGCGAAGCCCGCTTGCCGAGATCGGGTTTACAAAAGAAGACATTCGTGAGCGGAGCAGGGAACACGGACTCCCGACTTGGGACCGCCCCGCGAGTCCATGTCTTTCCTCACGTATCGCGTACGGAGTTCCGGTCACGGTAGAGCGCCTAAGCCAGGTAGAGCGGGGTGAAGCGTATTTGCGGCATGAGGGCTTTCGCGAGTTTCGGGTCCGCGTGCACGGCGATCTCGCTCGTATTGAGATCGCGGCGGGTGAGATGGATCGTATCCTTAATATAGGAGCGGTTGAGAAGCTCACCTTAAAATTCAAAGCGCTGGGCTTTCGCTACGTCACTCTTGACCTCTCAGGCTTTCGGTCCGGAAATCTTAACGAGAACAGTTTGATCAGAACTAATTTGGAGAATTGAATAAAGATGGCAAATCCGATGGCAGACGAAATGCGGCGTTTCAAAGGGAGCGATGAAAAAAATCCCTTTGAAGCAATGAGCGAGCGCTTTGACCGCGCCGCTCAACTACTCGGGCTGGATCCCGATCTGTACGCCGTCATGCGCGTCCCGAGTCGTGAGCTCAAGGTTTATATTCCGGTACGGATGGATACCGGTCACATACAGGTTTTTGAAGGCTTTCGCGTCCAACACAACTTCGCACGCGGGCCCGCCAAAGGGGGGATTCGTTACGCACCGGACGTTTCACTTGACGAAGTAAAGGCACTGTCGGCGTGGATGACTTGGAAGTGTGCGGTCGTGAATGTCCCGTTCGGCGGAGCAAAGGGGGGAATTATCTGCAATCCTCAGCAGATGTCGATCGGAGAGCTCGAGCGCATGACACGGAGATACACTGCTGAGTTGATCGATTTCATTGGTCCCGACAAAGACGTTCCCGCGCCGGACATGAATACGAACGAGCAGACTATGGCCTGGATCATGGACACTTTCTCGATGCATGCTCGCCATACTGTAACGGCGGTCGTCACGGGAAAGCCGGTTGCCCTGGGCGGATCGCTTGGTCGACGCGAAGCGACCGGCCGCGGAGTTCTGTTCACCGCCAATGAAGCGATCAAACGGTTCAAGCTGACACCTGAGCAGACGTCTGTTGTGGTGCAAGGTTCGGGAAATGTGGGGGGTATCGGTGCCCTGTTGATGCACGAGCAGGGTTACAAGATAACGGCGATCTCGGACATCGGCAGCGGGATTTACAACGCGAAGGGTTTGGACATCCCCGCGGTTCTCGACTATCTGCAGAAAAATCGCTCGCTCGAAAATTATCCTGAGGCCGACCAGGTGGGAAACAAGGAACTTCTTGAGATCGAGTGCGACGTTTTAGCACCGTGCGCAACCGAGAACCAGATCACGTCTGAGAACGCCGACCGGATCAAATGTAAGATCCTCGCCGAAGGTGCGAATGGCCCGACGACGCCGAAGGCCGATAAGATACTCCATGATAAGGGTATCTTCGTGATCCCGGACATCCTCGCAAATGCCGGCGGCGTGACTGTTTCGTATTTTGAGTGGGTACAGGACCGCATGGGTTATTTCTGGCAAGAAAGTGAGGTTAACGCCCGGCTCGAAGACAAGATGGTCGCAAGCTTCAATGAACTGTGTCATTATGCTGATAAACACGACGTCGACACTCGAACTGCGGCATATATGCTCGCCATCGATCGGGTCGCGTACGACACAAGGATGCGCGGCATTTACGCATAAAGAAAATTTGCGTAATTTGTTAAAAATGCTTGATTTTAGGGAAAAGTTGCGTTAAGGTCTATGCAAGGGAAGGTTATGCCAAGTTACAGATTTTGTTGACTTTTGGTCAATGCGTTCCCTGAAATTTGTAAATATAGACTTATTTTTTGCGTATGCGCTGGGTTTTTGCGGCCTGTGGTTTGAAAGACTTTCAGCGTAGGTAATAATTGAGTAGACTACTGAAATATTGCAGTAATTTTATTTTGTAGCTACAAATTGAAATTTAATTTTTTATTTTCGGCGGAGGAATATGATGAAACTCGCGTACAGAGTGTGTATCGCTACGCTACTTCTTATGACCTTTGTCTTTGCGGTATCCGCTCAGGACAAAGATTTAAGATCAGCGAAGGACGACAGAAATACGGCACCGACTCTCGCAGGCCCGACCGGGCTCTTTACCGTTTATGACGGCGACACGTTGAGAAAAGGTGAGTTCACCTTTAGCGTGGCTTACAGCAACCGTGATCGGGATCCTGGAAATGTGGATATTGTTGAGATCCCGTTAGCCGTCCAGTACGGTCTGACGAATCGGGTTGAGCTGTTTTTTAATACCGAGGCTTACCGGGCGATAAAGGTGAATTCACCGAGAAACCTCTCGGGCTTTTACCTTCCTAACTCGAGGTTGAATATTGCAGGCGTGCTTAGAAGCGGCCCGGCGATCATTCTGGCACCCAATGGCCCTGGAGCCGGGCCCTTCAAGAATCAGGCGATCTTTCGTCCTACAGGTTCTCAGCCGTTCGTTCAATTTCCTTATGTCGGTGGCAGCCCCGGTAACTTTGGCGTTGCTGGTCCGCTGACACCTGGTCCGTTGTTCGGCTTCCCGGTCGGTCCGGCCACTATGGGTCCCCCGATGGCGGGCGGCAGCGGAGCAGATGCTTTCCCGGGTATCGGGTCCGTATACGGCGGCATCCTTCCTGGAATAGTGCTTCAGACCGCCAATATCTGCCTAGTAGGCACGACCTGTGCGTCGACAATCGAGATTCCGACCGTATTTACTCTTGCTCCGTCGTACCTGCCGGATGCTCCGTTTCTTAATCGCACGTTTGGTGAGTCGTCGTTCAATTCGTTCACCGGCGGTGTGAAATGGCGATGGACCGGAATCAACAATCCGATCGGCGCCGGTGTCATCGTCTCGTACAAATGGTACGCCGATTCAGCGAGCGATTTCAGCGGCTTTAATCAGCTTCAGCGTGGATCGAGCGCCGGCGGAAACCGCGGCGACGTCGACGTGACCTTATTCGCGGGTGCTCGCTTGGCAAAATGGGCGAACCTCTCGGGTAATGTTGGTTACACTTACACGAGCGCTGTTAAAGGCGACTTCCCGGGTGGATCATTTACTCTTCTCGATCGCGGCGATGAGCTGAACGCGGGTATCGGGCTCGACTTCCCGATTAATAAGTACTTCCAGCCGATCTTCGAGCTTACCTCGAAGAAGTACATTGGCGGACGTACACCTAATGCGTTCGAGAATAATCCGATCGACGGTATCGCCGGTTTTCGTATTTTCCCGAAACGCTGGTTTGGTATCGGCCTCGCATACAGGTATCACGCTAACGAGCAGGATAATGAGAGTTTTGAGGACGACTCCGCAAACACGGCGATTCTCGTGACTTGTCCGCCGCAAACGACGGGTTGTGTCCCGCGAACGGTCACGACCTCATGGACTGGTGTCCCTCCGGG
>JBBKXD010000316.1:0-3356 GCA_037969295.1 Pyrinomonadaceae bacterium
TTCCGGAAAACCCGCGGCCCTGAATATGGAAATGCCGGGCATGGCTGATTCGATGAATATGATGATGGGCGACGGTATGAAAAAGATGGAAGCCGCGTCGGGTAAGGAGTTTGACTTCATGTTTCTCGACATGATGAAGCCCCATCACGCGGGGGCGATAGCTATGTCAAAAGAAGCCCTGACAAAGGCTGAACACGCCGAAGTAAAAACCTTGGCGAATCAGATCATCAAGGCGCAAGAAGCCGAGATAAAACAGATCGAAGCCTGGAAATCGTTCTGGTCGAAATAGGAAATAGGTCTTGTATTTTTCGGAATGTTTTGAAGACGGGCGGTGGATGATGTGTCCCGGGCGATAGACGTATGAACGTAATACTCAAATGGGCACTTCAGAACCGCCTTATTGTCGTAGCGATCGCCGCCTTGCTGCTGGTGTGGGGCGGTTACGTGGCGATGAAGCTGCCGGTAGACGTCTTCCCCGACCTGAACAAACCGACGATCACGATCTTGACGGAAGCCGCAGGGCTCGCACCGGAAGAAGTCGAAACGCAGGTTTCGTATCCCATCGAAACCGTTATGAACGGCGTCCCCGGGGTCACGCGGGTCCGCTCCCAAAGCGGTATCGGATTATCGATCGTTTACGTAGAGTTTGACTGGGGCACGGACATCTACCGCAACCGACAACTCGTCGCGGAGAAATTGTCGGAGGCCCGGGAACAACTACCACAAGGCGTTTCGCCTTTTCTGGCGCCGATCTCCTCGATCATGGGTGAGATCATGCTCATCTCGGTCACGTCCACCGATGGAAAAACCGATCCCCTGGATGTACGAACACTTGCGGACTGGACGATACGTCCCAGACTTCTGACAATCGCGGGTGTCTCGCAAGTGATCCCGATCGGGGGCGGGGTGAAACAGTATCAGGCACTGGTCTCGCCCCAAAAGCTACAACAGTTTGCGGTAACCATCGAGGACGTCACCACGGCGCTCGAAAAATCGAACGCCAATTCCACCGGTGGGTTTGTCGACGCGCAGAGCCAGGAATATCTGGTCAGAAACCTTGGCCGATTTTACACGCTTGACGAACTTAAACAGACGGTTGTTGCCTATCGAAATAACGTACCGATACGCCTCGGCGACGTAGCCGACGTCGAGTTCGGGGCAAAGATAAAACGCGGCGATGCGGGATCGAATGGGAAGCCTGCCGTAATTTTGTCCGTTCAAAAGCAGCCGGGCGCAAGCACGGTCGAACTTACTAAAAAGGTCGACGAAGCGGCAAGAGAACTACAGGCGACACTCCCGCCCAATATCGAGATCAACACGCGCCTCTTTCGTCAGGCAAACTTTATCGAGGCGTCGATCGGAAATGTTATCGAGGCCCTTCGCGACGGTGCGCTCCTTGTGGCCATCGTACTCTTTCTGTTCCTGCTGAATTTTCGCACTACTGCCATCACTCTGACCGCGATCCCACTGTCTTTCGTGGTTACATTCCTCGTTCTGTGGGCCTTCGGGATCTCGATCAATACGATGACACTTGGCGGTCTGGCAGTGGCGATCGGCGAGCTGGTCGATGACGCGATCGTTGATATTGAGAATATTTTTCGTCGCTTGCGCGAAAACTCTACGTTGCCGGAACCTCGTCCTGCCCTTCAAGTCGTCTATCAAGCTTCGCTCGAAATTCGCTCGTCGATCGTTTTCGCGACCATCATTGTCGCCCTCGTCTTTCTCCCGCTGTTTATGCTTACCGGCGTCGAGGGACGACTCCTGGCCCCGCTCGGGCTGGCGTACATCACGTCGCTTATCGCGTCGCTCTTTGTGAGTTTGACCGTCACTCCCGTTCTGGCGTCGTATCTGCTGCCGCAACTTTTTAAGAAGAATGTGCGGCGTCCCTCATTAGTCTTCAGATTCTTTGCAAGTTTGAGATCGAGATTCACAAGTAAAAACGAGCGGGATTTGGCGGACGAAGATGAGGACGGCGAGGAACGAAACGCGGGCGAGTACTCGGAAGAGGACAGTTTCGTCGTTCGATGGCTGAAGCGATGGGACGAACGGCTGCTGCGTTCGACTCTCCGCCATCCCTACAAGGTTATGGTGAGCGTCGCAATTCTGTTCGTATTGACGATGGCAACACTTCCGTTTGTCGGCACAGCGTTTCTTCCCGAATTTAATGAGGGAACGCTGACGATCAATATCCAGGCTCAACCCGGCACTTCACTGACGGAATCAAATCGTATCGGCACCATTTCGGAAAAATTGATATTAGAAGTTCCTGAAGTTATTTCTACCGGCAGGCGTACCGGCAGAGCGGAACTTGACGAGCATGCTGAGGGAGTTCATTACACCGAAATCGATGTCGACCTCAAGGAATCGGATCGCTCGCGAGAGGAAATATTAGCCGACATCCGCGAAAAGCTGGCCGTGGTGCCGGGAGTGAACCTCAATGTCGGACAGCCGATCTCGCATCGTCTGGATCATTTGCAATCGGGTGTTCGGGCGCAGATCGCGGTCAAGCTTTTCGGTGACGATCTAGCGACCTTGCGGTCAAAGGCCGAAGAGATCCGTAACACCATGCAAACGGTTGAGGGCTCCACCGACGTGCAGATCGAAAGACAAGTGCTCATCCCGCAGATCAGATTTAACGTCAATCGCGAGCGAGCCGCCCAATACGGTTTGGCTCCCGGCGAAGTCACCGAAACTCTCGAAACAGCCTTGAACGGGCGCACTGTTTCTCAGGCGATCGAGGGAGCCCGACGCTACGATGTCGTGGTCCGCTTTGACGACGCGTCACGGAACAACCTGGACGTATTACGATCCGCGACGGTCGACACGCCTCAGGGAACGCAGATTCCCGTGTCCGCAGTCGCCGAGATCGAGAATTTGCCCGGACCGAACCAGATACTGCGAGAGAACACGAAGCGCCGCATCGTAATTTCGGCTAACACGGGCGGCCGCGATCTCGGGTCGGTCGTTCAAGACATGCAGGAACGTGTGGCTGCACAGGTCACGCTGCCACAAGGTTACTTCGTCGAATTCGGCGGGCAGTTTCAGGCCTCGCAGGAAGCAACGCGGACACTTTCTATCCTGACGATGTTTTCGCTGGTCGCGATCTTTTTCCTATTGATCAAGGCTCTCGGCGATTGGCGGAGCGCGTTGCAGGTAATGATCAATATTCCACTCGCGTTGATCGGTGCGGTGATCGCGCTGCTGCTAACGGGCGGCGTATTTTCGATTGCCACGCTGGTAGGTTTCATCTCGCTGGTCGGCATCACGTCGCGCAACGGGATCATGATGATCTCGCATTACCTTCATCTGATGCGGGAAGAGGGCGAAGGCTTTACCGAAGAGATGATCATCCGGGG
>JBBKXD010000317.1:0-2881 GCA_037969295.1 Pyrinomonadaceae bacterium
CTTGTGACATTTCCGAGCGCCGTGAGCGACGCGTGAACAGGGACGACAAAGTACGAACCGCACAGGACGAGAAGACAAACCGCGAAAAAAGAGGACGATCGTTTTTTCATTTTGACGTAGAGCGCGCGAGGCGAATACCATTACCTCCGAAACGAGAAACACAACATTGACGACAACGCTCAAATCATAAAAATGCCGGACGAGTATCGATCGCTAAAATACTACACGCTTTTCGGCTTCTTCGTAATTGGCATCGTCACCGTGCTGCTCGGACAGGTGTTGCCGATTCTAATAGCACGTCTCGCGTTGAATGACGCCGAGGCGGGCGTGCTTCTGTCAGCGCAATTTGCGGGAGCTTTGGTCGGAACGGTCATCGTCGGCAGGATGATAAGACGTTTTGGATTTGCGATCGCATCTGTCACGGGCGTCGGGCTGATGATCGTCGGGCTGCCCGGACTGAACGCAACATCATTCGTAGCCTGCTGGATCGGTATATTTGTCTACGGTATGGGAATCGGCATTTCGATCCCTGCGATCAACCTTTGGACGATCGAAGTGACAGCGCCGGAAAAACAATCGTCGACCGTAAATTTACTAAACTTTGCATGGGGCCTCGGTGCCATCTGCAGCCGGCCGTTTGTCGCTCTCGTTGCGGGTGAGACAAGCGTCGCGGCGGTAACGCTGCCGATCGTCGGCGCTCTTCTCGCGGTGGCGGTATGTTTTCTTTCGGGCGTTCGACGATGGAACGCCGCGGCGTCCGATGGAATCGGTTCGGTTTCGACAGGAAATATTTGGCGGAGGCCCGAGGCCTGGTTGTTTCTACTATTTAGTTTTTTCATGATCGGCGTCGAAGGTGGCGTGCACGGATGGCTTACGACGTATTCGGAGAGCCTCCGGAGTTCAGCCGGGCCCGCCGTCAACGCGACGGTCGTGTACTTCGGATTTTACGTTCTCGGCCGGGGTATAGCGTCTTTTATTTCTCGCAGGATGTCGGAGAATACGCTCATCTCGATCTGTTCGGTGATACTTGTGTTCGGAGTCTTTCTGATCGTTGTCAGCGAGAACTTGATCCTCGTCGGAGCCGCAGTTGCGGGACTTGGGTCTTCGGCTATCTTTCCGACGAACATGGTGAGATTCGCGAAGATCTTCGGCCCGACAGCTACGCGGCACGCGACACCGATCTTCCTCGCCGGAACATTCGGGGCTGCGACGATAAGTTCGCTTGTCGGGTTTGTTTCGTACCGTTTGGAGAGCCTTCGCGCGGGTATCGTCGTTATCCTCATTAGCGCCGCACTCGTTGTCATTCTGCAGTGGGCGATCTCCGTGGTATTTCGTCAGACAACTGGGTCAAGCAGCACCAGAGTTTAAATTCGCGAGCCGTAGCATCTATACTTGGAATCTATGTCAGACCCGACCGGTATTGAGTCGATTCTTCACGAATCGAGAATGTTCCCGCCTCCAGAAGGATTTTCCGAGGCAGCTCACGTAAAGAGTTTTGAAGAGTACGAAAAATTGTACGCCGAAGCCGCGGCCGACCCCGAAGCGTTTTGGGCGAAACGCGCCGAGGACATCCATTGGTTCAAAAAATGGGACACGGTGCTTGAGTGGAACGAGCCGTTCGCGAAGTGGTTTGTCGGCGGAAAACTCAATATTTCGTACAACTGCCTCGACCGGCACCTCGAAACGACGCGCCGCGACAAGACGGCGATCATCTGGGAAGGCGAGCCCGGCGAGACGCGCAAACTCACTTATGCGGAGCTTCACGCTGAAGTTTCGAAATTTGCAAACGTTCTGAAAAAGCTCGGCGTCGAGATCGGCGACCGCGTCGCTCTCTATATGCCGCTCATTCCGGAGCTTGCGATCGCGATGCTCGCGTGTGCCCGGATCGGTGCGACGCACACCGTGATCTTCGGCGGATTTTCGGCCGACGCCATCCGCGATCGCGTCAACGACGGGTCATGCAAGCTGATCGTCACCGCCGACGGTGGATACCGGCGTGGTAACGAGATCAAACTGAAAGCGATCGTTGATCGGGCGGCGGATCAATGTCCGACGGTTGAGAATGTGATCGTCTATCGGCGAACTGGTTCCCCGGTCGAAATGAAAGCCGGCCGCGATCACTGGTGGCACGATCTGATCGCGTCGGTTGAAGCAGATTGTCCCGCCGAAGAATTAGATTCCGAACATCCGCTGTTTATCCTTTACACCTCGGGCACGACCGGTAAACCAAAAGGGATCCTGCACACGACGGGTGGTTACATTACGCAGACGGCTTACTCGACAAAGCTGGTCTTCGATCTGAAGGACGAGGACATCTACTGGTGCACGGCAGATATCGGTTGGGTCACCGGTCACAGTTATGTCGTCTACGGGCCGCTCGCGAACGGTGCGACAGTTTTTATGTATGAAGGGGCGCCGAATTTTCCCGACTTCGATCGCTTCTGGGCGATGATCGATCGGCACAGGATCAACATTCTTTACACAGCACCGACGGCGATCCGCGCGTTCATCAAATGGGGCGAGCAGTATCCGAATAAACACGATCTGTCGTCGCTGCGTCTGCTCGGCACGGTCGGCGAGCCGATCAATCCGGAAGCCTGGATTTGGTATCACGAGGTGATCGGCAAAGGGCGATGTCCGATAGTCGATACTTGGTGGCAGACCGAGACGGGCGGGATCATGATCTCGCCGCTTCCCGGTGCGACGCCGACAGTTCCGGGAACGGCGACGCGTCCACTGCCGGGAATTCTTGTCGATATCGTGACAAAGAAAGGCGTCTCGGTCGGCGAGAACGAAGGCGGCTATCTCGTCATCACGCATCCGTGGCCATCGATGCTGCGGACAATCTGGGGCGATGACGAACGATACAAAAAAACTTACT
>JBBKXD010000318.1:0-10457 GCA_037969295.1 Pyrinomonadaceae bacterium
AAGATCGCGTTCGCGGCCGTCGTATGTTTCGTCGCCCACACGAATAGGAAAAGCAGCGTCGCGTAAATGATCGAAGTTAGTACACCAAACGCGTCGATCTTGAGCCCGTGTTCTCGGGTCAGGATCGCGACCGTGATTCCGGCGAGCAGAGAGCGAAAAAATGTTACTTGATACGCATCCAGCGTAGTAAGCTTTATAAATAGCCCGCCGGTGCTCCACAGCAGGACTGCTATCAGCACAAGGGCAGCGGGCGGGAACTTTGTTTCGATATTCGAGGCGGTCATTTGTCGGTGAAAAAAAGTTGCAACGCGAGAAAAGTTTTCAGCTTCTTACATCCTGTCAATCACAATTTTTCCTCAACAAAGATAAAGAATTGCGTTTGACCAAAAGACGTAATTATACAGGTACTCGACCGGCTGAAGCGAAGCCGTACTGACGCCGGCGAATCGGGCCCGAAAATACCCAGAAGAACTGACTCACATCGGGCCGCGGAAACAATCAAACTGGGTTTACCCACTTAAGAGGAAAGTAAAATCATGATCAAAAAAACCTTGCGCCCCGTTGTCGCCTCTCTCGCGCTCATGCTCGGACTCGTATCGATCTCATTCGCCCAGACCGAGGTTAAAAAAGATTTCTCGAATATCAGCATCGGAAATTTCGGCCAGATGGACGAACGCTTTTACCGCGGTGCCCAGCCGCTGGAAGGCGATTATCAGTCGTTGAAAGACCTTGGTGTCACCACGGTCATCGATCTCCGCAATGATCCGATGGCCTATGAAAAAGGCGCGGTCGAGGCCGTTGGTATGAAATACGTGAACATTCCGATGAGCGGCTGGAAAAGACCGCAGCAGGAGGATGTCGACGCGTTTCTCGCATTAGTTAATAACCCCGAAACCGGAAAGTTTTTTGTTCACTGCAAGGCCGGCATCCATCGCACGGGGGTTGTCGGTGCGGCGTATCGCTATACGAACTATGGTTGGGATTACGACCAGGTCTACAAAGAGATGAAGGACTACAACTATTCGAACGGTTTGGTACACGGAAAGCTCGGATCGTTCGTCAAGAAGTGGGGCGGCCGTCTCTCGGATGAAAAAGCGGCCAAAGCCGCATCCGCCGGACACGCCGCGGCCGTCGCTCATGGAACGGGCCACTAGATTATTTTTCGATAAAGATTAAAACGAGGCTGTCTGAAGTAGGCAGCCTTTTTAATTGCGGGCCGCTTCGGCGGGAGGGTTGAGTTTGGGCATCGAGGAGTCGGCGTTTGTCAGGTTTTCTGCGGCTAAAGCGCACGAATTCGTTTCTTGAGTTCGGCTGAAGCCGATATTCTTGTTGAACGCTAACCTCCGTCTAAAGACGGAGGCAACTCATAGAAAGCGCGTTTCAGACCGCCTCTCTATTGTTTTCATTATTGATAAACATCGCCTGCCGATTTTGTCTTCGACCACTGTATCTTTTCAACGTTCGGATCTGCTCTTAATATCCGATCGCTCATCGCATCCGTTCGCAAACTCAGAGGCAGATTCAGGTAATACACGATCCTTCCGACGTCACCCTCCTTTTCCGGATCCGGCGGATCAAGCTCACGCACCTCGGCATCCAATTTTCTTCGCTTGAAGATCTTTTGCAGAACCTCCTGCGTTCGGTCGGTGTCACTGGTTTTTATGGTCAATTCCATCGAACGGAAAATGCCTTGCTTCTCGTTAAATTCCAAAAGCCACAATAAGGCGAGAGCGAAGAGACAGAGTGCAATTCCCAGCTCCCATCGCCCGACGCCGGCTGCGAGGCCTAGCGCCAGGCTGATCAACAGCACGGTGATCTCTTTCGGATCGCGAATGTTCGTTCGAAACCTGACAAGCGATGCCGCCGCGAAGATCGCAAATGCACGCGCCGCGTTATCGCCAACCACCATCATCAGGGCAGCGGCAACCACGGCAAGCAGGATCTGTGTTTGGGAAACGAAAAGACTTCGGCGAAAGAGTGGAACGTCCTGACGCGGACGAAAAGCTAAAATGCCGGACAAAATAACTGCCAACAAGAGCCGCAGAACGATTTGAAGCCCGGCTTCAGAACGGCTCATGCCTTCAAATTCGTTGTCGCCCGAGACAAGATCGTTTGCCGCCGCGATAAATGGATTGTCGGACGAGTTGGATGCGCTCGCCGGCGGACGATTCGCAGGGGCCGGCTGCGGAGCACCGCCCGATTTGTTGAGCATTAATATGATCGCCAGCAGAACCCCGCCGACAACCGCAACGAGAACCAGACGTCGTGTGTTTCTCATCGTATTAGTTTAGCGCCAGATTCGAGCCGACGGCCCTGTCGAGTTCGTCGATCTTGTTCTTTACCGCTCGCGTGAAAAGCTCTATGTCAGACGGCCCGTAATTCGCTGCTCGAAAACTATCTCGAATCTGCTGGTCGCTCAGCCGATTGAGAAGATTCGAGAGCCAACGAGCCTCCGCCACCGTAATCCCCTTCATCAAGCTTCGGTTCTTTCCCTTAAATGCGAGCTTGACCTCGCCATGTTCGACTTCCTTTACGAACCTTGTTTTGGCGTAATGTTTTGCGCTGCCCGTCTTTCGGCCAAGACGGAAAAAGATCGGTAAATTATTATTGCCTAGTTTTCCAAACGTCGCACCGAGATCGCTGATGACATAGTGATTTTCGCCATTCTTGTGCAGCACCTTGTTCTGAAGATCGAGAAGGTCCCAATTGGTCATGAAGGCCATCATTATCTTCAATCCCTGGAGCTCTTTCGTTCCGACGAAAGGATTGCTTCGCCACTGCCATTCGCCGAGACGTTTCACGTCCGCGGGCCGTGCTTCAAGACGAACGTTCTTAAAGGTTCCTTTCCCCGGGATCGTTAGTGACGGGACAAGATAGTTGATCTCGGTTTTGTATCCGAGCCCGTAGAGTAGACGTACGGCCGCAGTTTCCGGCTGAGCTTCGCGCCCAAGTTTCGCGATCCAAACGCGTCCGCTGCCGTCGCTTATCCGAAACTTTTTGTTGTGCCCGCGTTTCTCTTCTTTTATAAACTTGATACCGCTCAGATCGGGCTGCATTGCCTCGCCGCCGGGACCTTCGTAAAGATCCATCGAGCGAATATTCACGGGCTCCCACAGCACTGCTGTTCCGCTCGGAAGAGGCTCCGGAGCTTTACCCTTGTTTTGTGTGTAGCCGCTTGTTACAAGCGACAGAAAAAGTAAGAAATAGAGAACCGCTTGCCGCGGCATCCGATATCGATACATTCCGTTCCCCTCCTCGATCCTTATTCCGTTACTAGGCCCTGTTGTCAAAGTTCACTACGTTCGAATGTTTTTGAAACGAAAGCTGAGCGTTGAACGGCTCGGAATCCTTTACCTCCGGTCGCCGGTAGCTGCCGTCAGCCTGAAGCTCGCTCGCCATTTCGTTGTCGCGCAGATACGACTCAAGATAGTGTTCCTTCAGAAACCAACGCATTCGGTCATCCCCGATCGGTGTCAACACCTCGACGCGCCGATCAAGATTTCGCGGCATCCAGTCTGAGCTTCCGAGATATACCTCGCCGTTGCCGCCGTTCTCAAAATAGTAGACCCGGCTGTGTTCGAGAAGCTGTCCGACGATACTGCGAACCCGAATGTTCTCAGACATTCCCGGGACGCCCGGACGCAGCGTGCAGATGCCTCGGACGATAAGATCGATCTGAACACCGGCTCGTGACGCGTCATAAAGCGCGTTTACGATCTCGGTGTCAGCGAGGCGATTGAGTTTCGCCGTGATTTGAGCCGGCAAACCGCGCTTCGCATTTTCACTCTCGCGGTCGATAAGCTCGAGCATCCGCTGCCGCAGATTGATCGGCGCGACCAGAAGCTTGTTGAAACTCTCGCGCTGCGAATAGACCGTCAGATAGTTAAATAACTCGGTCGCATCCTCACCGATCTTCTCGTCCGCGGTCAATAGGCCGAGGTCCGTATACACGGTCGACGTCGCAGGATTATAGTTTCCCGTCGCAAGATGTACATACCGGCGAAGCTCGTCACCTTCGCGACGAACGATCAACGTAGTTTTCGCGTGCGTCTTGAGTCCCAGTAAACCGTAAACGACGTGCACGCCGGCACGCTCAAGCTGCTTGCCCCATTCAATATTGTTCTCCTCATCGAAACGAGCCTTGATCTCGATCAAAGCGGTGACTTGCTTGCCGTTTTGACTCGCCTCCATCAGCAACGGGGCGATCGGCGAATCAGAGCCGATTCGATAAAGGCACATCTTGATCGCCAGAACATCCGGGTCTTCGACCGCTTCACGTAAGAAATCCGTGATGATGCTATACGGCATGTACGGATGATGCAGAAGAACATCCTGTCGTCGAATAACGTCGAACTTTGATTCGTCAGTCGCGAACGCAGCCGGGGTCGAAACCGTTAACGGTGTTCCTTTTAGATCGGGCCGATTAAGACCGGTGATCTCGAAAGCATCGGTGATCTTCAGCGGACCATCGATCGCATAGACGTCGTCACTAGTGATCTCAAGCGACTCGATCAGATACTCAACCATATCGGCCGGCATCGACGATGAAACTTCGAGGCGTGCGACGTCGCCGAACCGCCTCTGTTTGAGATTTTCCTCCATCTCCTCCAGCAGGTCCCTGGCCTCGGTCTCGCGAATTTCGATGTCGGCGTCCCGCGTTATCCGAAATTGATAACACACCCGCGCGTCCGCTTCGGGGGCGAACAGCTTGACATTGGCGGCGGTGAGATCCTCGATCAATAAATATCGACCACCGTCTCCGACGGGTACGAACCGCGGGACAAACGCCGGGATCTTGATCCGAACGAAAAACTCATCCACGTTGTGCATCCTTCTTGCGACCCGCTTGTTCAGTTCCGGCCGGACCATGAGCGCAATATTAACGTTACCGCCGGAGATATATGGAAAAGGGTGTGTCGGGTCGACGGCCTGAGGGGTGAGGACCGGATAGACACGTGTTTTGAAGTACCGATCCGCTTCGGCGCGTTCCCGGTCGTTGAGGGATTCGTAGCTGACCAAAGCGATACCGTTGCGACCGAGCTCGGGAATGACATCCTCGCGGAGACATTTCATCTGCCGTTCGATCATCTCGGAGACCCGTGTTTTTATCTCTGCCAACAACTCCGGTCGCGAATACCCGTCAGGAGAGACATCGACTCTTCTTTGGGTCTTTTCTTTCAAACCCGAGACGCGGATCATAAAAAATTCATCGAGATTCGCCGAGAATATCGCCAGGAACTTCAGGCGTTCGAGAATCGGAAGACTTTCGTCCAGCGCCTCGTCGAGAACGCGTCTGAAAAACTCGAGCAGGCTCAAGTCTCTGTTTATGAGGGCCGCCGTCACCGGCTGCGGTAATTCATTCGGATGATCCGCCGTGGAGGAACTCGGGTACATCTGCCGTATTGTTGTAGTCATAATTATTCCAATCGGGAGAGATCGGATTGCCGGACAGGTCCGTACTGCGATTCTTTTTTGCAATAGGCGTTCCAAATTCGGTTCCCTCTGGAAAAAGGGGAAATTTGGCAGTAAATTCGGCACTAGATAGAGTCTTACAATAGAATTCGAGATTAAGGCTGTACTGAAACAATGCGTGGGCTGAAGCGGACGTCTATAAATAAAAGCGGCCCGTTACGAGCCGCTTTTATCAGTTTCCGCATTGCCGAGTGTTCTAATTCGGCGATTCGCCCGCAGCCGCCTCTCGGACAGCTTCTCGAAGGGCCTTAGCAGACGTCGTTACAGGTTCGAGTTCAAGCTCTTCGACATTGCCATACACCTTTTTCCCAAACACGGCATTCCAAGGAGGAATGACGATGGTTACATTTCCAAACGCTTTTGCCTGGCAAGCTAGACGGATCAGGGGCTTCGCTTCATCAGTCTGGTCGTATCCAAAAACCTTGACTGCCCGTCGCTCGCGTCGGTCGACTTCGGACAGTTTCTCATTTCCAGCGATTACCCCGACCCAGCAAGTGCCGCAGGAAGCAGCTGTGCATTCGACAGGTACCGGGCCCTCCCAACATCTGGAATCGTTTGCTTGCCAATTTTGTGAACGGTCGTTAGCCGAGGCCGAAGCAATTTCCTGATCGTTTACGATATCGAAGCGGCCGTCCTTGAGTTCATCGTAAATGACCGAGTACTTCTTGTTTACGGTCTTAAGAAAACCAAGAAGCCCTTGCGAGTCATCCCCCTGACGACTTGCAACGATCGCGTTCGGCGACTTTCTTAATAATCCAGACGGTTTTTGGATCTCCCCCGCGGCGGCTTTGAACTTCTCAACCCCGACCTGTGCCAAAGTCATGAATCCAACCGCGGTAATGCCGATTAAAAGTGATCTATCGGCCTTAACCTTTTGGGCAATCATCGTTGCTATCTGGTCTATCTCATCAGCAAGGTCGATGTTTTCGTTCCCGAATATCTGCGACTCTGCTTCGATGGCAGCCTTGACGGTCTTCCAATAGCGGTGACCATAGAGAAAAGCGTGCGAGGTGTCGATCTTGTCGTCGAGCCCGAAATCGCCTTGCATCGCCAGATTCCTTTTCGCTTCGGCAGTATCATCAGCCGAAGAAACGTACTGTTGTAAGGAAAGCGGGTAGAAATGGAACCATATCTGGACTGCGTTACGATCTACTTCGTGAATTGAGGCGAAAAGAGACGCAATTGCGCTCTGCCAGTCGGATTCACTGAATTTTTTTAGATAGGTTTCAAAATGATTGCTGTTTCGGGTACTCATAGTTTGTCCTGCGGTAGTTTTATCCTGGGGAACGAATGAAAAGGAAAATACTACAAGAAACCTGTCGGATTCTGCAAAGGCCGCTTGACTCAAGTAGTCGAAATTACTAATATCTAGAGTTTCGGACTCTGACAGTCTGGCTCGCTATGTGGTTGCGGAAGCTGCTGCAGCGTAGTTTTTTGAAAGCTGAAACAGGAATTGTAGCGTAATCGGTGCGAACCAACGCACCGGGCAAAATCGATTCACTTCTATTATGCGCCACGCTACAGCAAAGTTTTTGCTTTCGGGTTAACACAACGATTGATTAATTAAGTCAGCTAAATGCTGCTTGATCTAACTGCCGAAAAGATTTCGGCAAGAGTCAGGTGAGACGTTAGTTTTGCCTTTTAAAAATAGGAACGCCGCCATCTTGGCGGCATTAGGTAAAAGAGAAGCCGGCAGGATGCCGGCGATCCAGATATGCCGACTATCAACCAACTAGTTCGCAAGGGACGCCAACGGGTCAAATACAAGACAGCGAGTCCCGCTTTGCAGTCGAATCCGCAAAAACGAGGCGTTTGCACGCGTGTTTACACCTCGACGCCCAAGAAGCCGAACTCGGCTTTGCGTAAGGTTGCCCGCGTGCGTCTGACCAACCAGATCGAAGTGACAACCTACATTCCGGGTATCGGACACAATTTGCAGGAGCATTCGATCGTGCTTATTCGTGGCGGCCGCGTGAAGGATCTTCCGGGTGTTCGTTATCACGTTATTCGCGGAACGCTCGACGCATCGGGTGTCGCGAACCGGAATCAGGGTCGTTCGAAGTACGGAGCGAAGCGTCCGAAAGGTAGTAAATAGTAAATAGTGAATCGTAAATAGAGAAGATCTATTTACGATTAGCAATTAACGATTAACACATATGGCTAGAAGAAGAGTTGCAAGCCGCAGAGAGGTTTTGCCGGATCCGATCTACAACAGCACGCTGGTGACGAAATTCATCAACGGCATGATGTGGGCTGGCAAGAAAAGCGTCGCTGAAGAGATCTTTTACAGTGCGATGGAAAAGCTCGGCGAGAAGACGGGTGAAGAACCGCTGAAGATCTTTAAGAAAGCTGTTGACACCGTCGCTCCGACCCTCGAGGTTAAATCACGTCGTATTGGCGGTGCCACATATCAGGTTCCGCTCGAGGTCACAAAAGACCGACGCAACACGCTCGCGATCCGTTGGATTGTTTCGAATGCCCGTGGCCGCAGTGAAAAGACGATGCGCGACCGATTGCTCGGTGAGCTGCTCGACTCCACTACAGGGCGCGGCGGAGCTGTAAAGAAGAAGGACGATGTCCACCGTATGGCAGAAGCGAACAAGGCGTTCGCACATTATAGATTTTAGTTAATCGTGAATCGTGAATCGTTAATAGAGCGATCTTCGATTCACGATTCACGATTTACGATTTACGACAATGGCTCAGATAGGCTTAGACAAATTTAGAAACATCGGCATCATGGCCCATATCGACGCGGGTAAAACCACGACGACCGAGCGCGTGCTGTTCTACACCGGTGTTTCGCATAAGATCGGCGAAGTTCACGAAGGAACTGCGACGATGGACTGGATGGAGCAGGAGCAGGAGCGCGGCATTACGATCACATCGGCCGCGACCACCTGTTTTTGGATGCGCAACGGCATGGAGCACCGGATCAACATTATCGATACGCCGGGCCACGTCGATTTCACGATGGAAGTGGAACGTTCGCTTCGTGTCCTTGACGGTGCCGTCGCAGTTTTCGACGGCGTCGCCGGCGTCGAACCACAATCAGAAACGGTTTGGCGTCAGGCCGACAAGTACGGCGTTCCACGACTTTGCTTTATCAATAAACTTGATCGCGCCGGCGCCTCGTTCGAACGCTCGTTCGATTCGATCTTGAAGCGTCTCGGCGCAAATGCGGTTGCCTTGCAGATCCCGATCGGCCTCGAAGACAAGCTAAAAGGCGTCGTCGACCTGATCACTATGAAAGGCCTGATCTGGAACGACGAGACAAAAGGAGCGGAATACGAAACGACCGACATCCCGGCCGACCTGGTCGATCAAGCTAAGGAATGGCGCGAAAAACTTGTCGAAGCCGTTTCGGCGATCGACGATGATCTGATGGCCAAGTACCTCGAAGGCGAAGAGATCTCGGAAGACGAAATTCGCAAAGGCCTCAGAAAAGGAACACTTGAGCTGAAGATCGTTCCGGTCGTCACCGGGTCCGCGTTCAAGAACAAAGGTGTCCAGACGCTCCTTGATGCGGTTGTCGATTACCTTCCCAGCCCGCTCGACGTGCCGGCTATCGAAGGCATCAATCCGAAGACAGACGAAACCGAGACGCGCGAGCCGGATGCGAAGGCTCCGTTCTCGGGACTCGTTTTCAAGCTGATGGCGGACAAGCATCTGGGCCAGCTCGCTTTCGTAAGAATTTATTCAGGAACTGTCAGCTCGGGCTCATACGTCTACAACACCATTAAGAATACGAAAGAACGCGTTGGCCGTTTGATGTTGATGCATGCGAACAAGCGTGAAGACGTCGAATCGGCAGGCGCGGGTGAGATCGTTGCCATCGGCGGCATGAAGAATGTCACGACAGGCGAGACGATCTCGGATGAATCGAAACAGATAATCCTCGAGTCGATGGAGTTCCCCGATCCGGTCGTCCGCGTCGCGGTCGAACCGAAAACTCGTGCCGACCAGGACAAGATGGGAATCGCTCTCAACCGCCTCGCTTCAGAAGACCCGTCGTTCCAGGTTTCGACCGATCACGAAACGGGCCAGACGATCATCGCCGGAATGGGCGAGCTTCATTTGGAGATCATCGTCGACCGCATGAAGCGCGAGTTCGGTGTCGAAGCAAACGTCGGTAAACCTCAGGTCGCCTATCGTGAAACGATCACGCTTGGTGCGCCGGGTAAAGAGATATTTAAGAAACAGACGGGTGGCCGCGGACAGTTCGCTCACGTTGAGCTGACGATCGAGCCGGCGCCGGGCGAAGGTTTCGTTTTCGAAGACAAGATCAGCGGCGGTTCCATCCCTCGTCAATTCATTAAGCCAACCATGGAAGGGATGCGGGACGCGATGCGTCGTGGATTTCTTGCCGGCTACGAGCTTGTCGATATCAAAGCGACGCTCGTATTTGGTTCATTTCACGAAGTCGATTCCGACGAGCGTGCGTTCCATATCGCCGGCAGTCTCGCGTTTCAGGATGCGGTGAAAAAGGCTAAGCCGGTACTGCTTGAACCGATCATGCGTATCGAGGTTGTGACGCCTGAAGAATACATGGGTTCGGTAAACGGCGATTTGAATCGCCGCCGCGGCCAGATCGACAAGATGGAACCGCGTCCGGGCAATGTTTCGGTAGTGACGGCGTTTGTACCGCTTTCGGAGATGTTCGGTTACACGACTGATCTTCGCTCTGCGACACAGGGCCGTGCGACTTCGTCGATGCACTTCGAGCGTTACGCGGAAGCACCGCGAAATGTGGCCGAAGAGATAATTGCCAAAGTAAAGGGAGCAAGCAACTAAGCGATTTGAAATTTCAAATTTGAAATTTGAGAGACAGGAGAAGCTATGAGCAAGGAAAAATTTGATCGATCTAAGCCGCACGTGAATATCGGGACCATCGGTCACGTAGATCACGGGAAGACGACGCTGACGGCAGCAATCACGAAGGTGATGTCGAAGCACAATCCGAAGATGATCGTGCGTGCGTTCGA
>JBBKXD010000319.1:0-3263 GCA_037969295.1 Pyrinomonadaceae bacterium
CACCAACATCTGGGGCCCAGCTTTTTCGTCGTCAAGTCCGGAACCGCGACTCTTTACGACGGTGACGACCCCGGTTGTACGCCTCAGACGGTTGCAAGCGGGTCAAGTCTGTTCGAACCAGGTGGCCACGTTCACATCGTACGTAACGAGGGCAATGTTGAGCTCGTAAACGTCGTGGTTCAGCTCCTGCCAACTGGCTCGCCGAGACTGATCCCGGTGCCGAGGCCGGGCAATTGCCCATTTTAACCACGTTCTCGCCGCGTGCCGTTTTAGGCTTACCGGTCGAACGAACAGAAAAAAACGCAGAGGAAGTCATTTGATTTCCTCTGCGTTTTTCGTACGTATGTTACCACGATTTCTACACGTCCAGATTTTTCACGTCCAGCGCGTTGTCCTCGATGAACTTTCGACGCGGCTCGACGCTGTCGCCCGTCGAAACTGTAAATAGCCCGTCGGTTTCGATCGCGTCTTCGATCTTTACCTGCAGCATCGTTCGCTTCTCCGGATCCATCGTTGTTTCCCAGAGCTGCTCGGGATGAGATCGAGGGTGTTACACGGCAATAAAAACAGCTTTCAGACTGATGCTCTTAGTTTCGAACGAGAGATTTGAATCGCTCCCACTGGAGCTTCTGTCTCGCCATGAAATCGTGAAATCGCTGATGATCTCTAATGTTATTCAGATTCGGATCGTTGAGAAAATACGTATAATTCGGAAAACCACTCTCGGCTGTTATTTCCAGCCACCGGACCGCTTCCTCCGGTTCGTCCAACACTGCATAAGTCGACGCGGCATTGTACGTCGTGTGGTGAAAATGCCCGAAACCCTTTCCGATCTCCAACGCCTTTAGTATGGTTTCCTCAGCCTCTTTCCGTTTACCAGCTTGAGCTAGCAGCAGCGCTTTCACGCTCGTGAAACTCCCGCCCTCGTCCTTGGGATACCTCTGCAAACTGTCGTAAACTAATGTTTCAGCCTCGCTCCGGCGCCCTGTCTGACTGAGCACTTCCGCCATGCTTCGGTCGGTAAGCATCGGGCTCACGTCAGTGGGTATAGTCTTAAAGACCGCAATTGCTTCGTCGGACTTTCCCTGCCATGCGTGGTAAACGCCAACGCGATATCGGGCCATTGTGTTATTCGGGTTTATTTGTAATGCGTTATTAAGCGAATGCTGGGCCTCGTCCAGTAAACCTATGTGCGCGAAAACGATCGATAGTTGGTGGTGCGTCTCATCCGATGTCGAGTCCAGCTCAAGCGAACGTTTATAAGACTGAATCGCCTGCTCATGCGGGAACCGTTTCGTGTTTGTCCAGAGAATTAATCCTCGAGCAAAGTGGCCCTCTGCGAGATTTGGATTCAAGGCAAGGGCTTTCTCGATCGCAACCTCGGCATTCTCGTGTAACCCCTTGCGCTCGGAATCGGAACTAAACTTGAATGCGAGGGTGTTATAAGCCCGCGCCAATTGAGCAAAGGCCTCAGCAAAATTCGGGTCAATTGCGACTGCCTCCTCCAATAACTTGATCGCGGCTTCCGTATCCTCTCGATTCTCGCTTGCCACCTTTACCTTTCCGCGGACGTAGAGATCATACGCCCGACTGTCGCTGTGGCCGCCCGCAACGGAGTTTTGCGCGAGGGGTGTTTCGGTAACGGCTGATGCTGACGACAAATCGGGATCGGCTGCAGGTCGTACGCTGCTCATTGCAAACCAAACGGCAACCGCCGTAATGGAGAAAAACACGATCGGTATCATTAATTGAAGGGATGTCCGCCGGTGCACAGGCTGCGACAGTTCTATCTCGCCGAAGGACTCGCGGGTGTCGGTAACGTGCGCTCCGTCGTCGCGAGCCGGTACGTCAGCAATCGAAACAACCTCGTCGAGCGCGTTTGCTTCTTCGCCAGCCTCCGACCTCGTCACGTCCGTCACAAATCTGTATCCGTGCTTGTGGACAGTCTCGATGTATTTCTGACCGCGACTATTTTCTCCTAAGAACTGGCGTATCGCGTAGACGCATTTATCCAGATTGTTCTCTTCGACGAAAGAGTCCGGCCACACCTCATCGAGTATTTCCTTTTTGGTCAGAAGGCGGCCGCTGTTGCGGACCATGAAACACAGAGTCCGAAAAGCTTTTTCAGGAAGGTGGCCACTTTCGGCGCCGTCGAGGCGCTCCAAAACGCGCTCTCCGACGTTCAAGCGGAAATCTCCAAATTCGTATAACTCGCCTCTTTGTTCAGACATACAGCTTAGAAACGATCCGGAAGAAAAACCGCAGAAATTATCCAGAAAGTCGGAAAGACCTGTATGGCCCCTTCGAATAATATCCGCTTAGTTCGCAAGAATTCGTCGCTACTTCACTTTCAGCTGAGTTTAGCTTCGATCGACACCCGACAGCAACAGATTTGTTTAGCGTGTTTCTGCGAGCCAATTCAAAGATTCTGATTATATAAAAGGAGAAACTCATGAGAAAGATAGACTTCAGCTCAAAGATCAAGTTATTCGCGGGCTTCGGCATTTTGGCGCTATCAAGCCTGATAGTTTATGCGGCCATGCCGCCCGTTGCGACCATCCTTGGTGATGGCCTTAATACGAATATGCCACTGCTTGAAGGTCCTGCACGTGTTACTGCCCGACATCTAGTCACGCCTGCGGGCGACGTTGGAGGCTGGCATTATCATCCGGGCTACGTTCAGAATGTCGTGACCCAGGGCACGATCAAAATTGAAGACGGATGCGGCGCTGCTCCGTCATATAGCGCAGGACAGGCGTTTGAGACATCAGAAGGTCGAGTGCACCGCGCTATAAACGAGGGTACTGTTGACGCCATCGAGTACAACATGTTTGTCGGACCGGTCGGAAGACCGTTGGGGGTGCCGATTCCCGGAAACGTTCGGCGCTGCGGTCCAGCGAGCAATGTACACGAGTGTGAAGGCGATGGATGGGAAGCATTTGATTTCCCGAGCAGGTTTAAGAATCAAGGTCAGTGCATTGCGTTCGTCAACCAGCGACGTCGCGTTACACTGCTTGTCCCTGAAGATCCGCTGCGATAAGGAAAACTTTAATGTCCTCTAAAAGCCGTTACTGGATAGAAGTCCGGTAACGGCATTATGCATATCGCGGCCCAGGCTGTGAGACCTATACGTCGAGGTTTTTCACATCGAGGGCGTTGTCCTCGATAAACTTTCTTCGCGGTTCGACCTGATCGCCCATCAGCACGGTAAAGATACTGTCGGTTTCGATCGCATCCTCGATCTTGACCTGCAGCATGGTTCG
>JBBKXD010000320.1:0-6120 GCA_037969295.1 Pyrinomonadaceae bacterium
TAATTACGCTGATTCTTTTGAGCGTTGCCGCTGTAATGCTGGAGAGCGTAAAAGACGTACGCGATATTTTTGGACCTGAGCTTCTACTTGCCGAGTGGTTCTTTACGATTCTCTTTACGGTCGAATATATACTTCGGCTTATCTCGGTACGACGCCCGTTCCGATACGCTCTGAGCTTTTATGGCATTGTAGATCTCATCGCCATACTGCCTACTTACCTCAGCCTATTCGTTCCGGGAACCCAGTTTTTCCTTACCATCCGTATCCTCCGGCTGCTGCGAATATTCCGTGTTCTGAAGCTTTCGGAATACTCGTCCGCCTCGCGCCTCATCACCTCCGCGCTTATGGCGAGCCGCAAGAAGATCTTCGTCTTCCTGCTCGCGGTACTCACTATTGTGACGGTTGTGGGATCGGTGATGTATGTCGTGGAAGGCGAGGAGAACGGCTTCGTTAACATTCCCGTTAGTATTTACTGGGCGATTGTGACGATGACCACCGTGGGTTACGGTGATATTTCTCCTCAGACCGGTCTCGGAAAATTTCTGGCATCGCTCGTGATGATTCTCGGATACGGGATCATTGCGGTGCCAACTGGAATCGTGACCGCCGAACTTGCGTTCGCGGGAAAGCCTGCATCGAGTCAGGTATGTCCGGAATGTCATGCTGAGCCGCACGACCTCGACGCTCTCCATTGCAAGTATTGCGGAACCCAACTGTCATCACGGTGATATGCTCCACGGCGAATGGCCGAAAATAATGTTTGACACGATTCGCATCCACCGGTTATCGTAGAACACTCGCAGCCGAAGAACATGCGAAATAGAAACCTGAACAACTTTAGCTTTTTTTACTTTTACTTTTACGGTGAAACGGCTGAAGTTCGCTTAAGATAGGTCTTAGTAAAATATCTGAACGAAAGCCGCGTAACTGAAAAAGTTCGCGGCTTTTTTATCTTTTGAGGTGATGATGAAGTTAGAAGAAAGTCGAAAACTAATTGACGAGATCGATTCCGAGATCGTGACTCTGCTAAGACGACGAGCCGCCCTGGCACGTCATATTGGGCAAGTAAAATTGCAAGCCGGACTGCCGATCGCGGACCGCGAGCGCGAGAAAGGGGTGATCCGACGCGCGCTACACGAAAACGGGGATGCGCTCAGCGACCGGGCCGTGATCGCGATCTATCGTGAGATATTGAGTGAATCACGAAGGATCCAGGACGCGGTCGCGAGTGAGCTTGCGGCGAGTGGAGAGCTGTGTAAATGACTCGAGTTGCCATACAAGGCGTGAGCGGAAGTTACAGCGAAGAAGCTGTACGTATGTTGTTCGGAAGTGACGCGGCGATCGTCGAGTGCGTCGACTTCCTGGAGACGTTCGAAGCAGTGCGTCTCGGCAAGGCGGATCGGGCCGTCGTGCCCGTGGAGAACAAGATCGTCGGTCAGATCCCACAGACGGTCCGGTTGCTCGGAACCGGTGGCTACAAGATTTTCGAAAAGCTGCCATTGAAGGTGCGTCATGTGCTGGTGGGTACTCCAGGCGCTCAGTTCGACGATATTGTTTCCGTTCGGTCGCATGTTGAAGCGCTACGCCAATGCCAAACATTTCTCGCCGCGTGTCCGAGCCTTACACAAGTCGTCGGCGCCGACACGGCATCGAGCGTGCGACGGATAGTGAATGACGGAGATCCGAGACGGGCGGCGATCGGAAGCCGACGTGCGGCGGAGTTATATGGAGCGAAGGTACTTCGCGAAAACATTGCAGACGATATCGATAACTGGACAGTTTTCTATTTGATAGGGAATTAAACTTATGCTGGATACATGGACGACAAAACAGGCAGCGGGAAATGGAAATGGAAAGACGGTGGGATCGCTAGTCGCGCGACGCGGGGATGCATCGACCGTCGTTTGGGTCGGCAACGTTCCGATCGGTGGCAGCGAAGCGGTCGTCATAGCCGGACCATGCTCGGTAGAGTCGAAAGATCAAGTGACGCGAACAGCCCTTGCGGTCAAGGATCTTGGTGCGGTAATTCTTCGCGGCGGAGCGTACAAGCCTCGCACTTCGCCGTACGATTTTCAGGGACTCGGAGTCGAAGGTTTACGATTTCTACGCGAGGCCGGTGACGCCGCTGGAATGCCGGTCGTTACCGAGATCATGAGCGAAGCCGATGTGTCGGTCGTTTGCAAATATGCTGACATGCTTCAGGTCGGTGCACGAAATATGCAGAACTTTGCCCTCCTGAAAAAGCTCGGCTGTACAGGTAGGCCGATTCTGCTCAAACGCGGCCCGTCGGCGACAGTGAAGGAATGGCTCTCCGCGGCTGAATATTTGCTTCACGGTGGAAATGAAAATGTGATCCTGTGCGAGCGGGGAATAAAAACCTTCGATACCAGCTTGCGAAACACGCTCGACCTGGCGGCGGTGGCTTTGGTAAAAGAAATGACGCATTTACCGGTGATCGTCGATCCATCGCACGCGACCGGTAAGCGAAGTATCGTTGCGAAATGTGCAAGAGCGGCGATCGCTATCGGTGCGGACGGGGTGATCGTCGAGGTGCATCCTGAGCCCGAAAAGGCGTTGTCAGATGCCGCACAGCAATTAACGTTTGAGAATTTTCGAGAGATGATGGACGGCCTGCGATCGCCGATGCGAAGCGTGGTGCGCGAGCATGTGGCGGCGTTTTAGTTATTCGATCGTCGCAAGGACGTCACCGGCTGAAACAGCGGCTCCTTCTTTGACCCGGATCTCTTTGATCGTCCCGGCTTTTGGAGCTTTCAGTTCGTTCTGCATCTTCATCGCCTCGACGACGAGGACGCTGTCGCCTTTTTCAACTTCGGCGCCAGGCTGCAGAAGGATCCGGACGACTTTGCCCGGCATTGCGGTCCTTATTTCAGCAAGGCCGTCGGCATGTTCCGCACCGCTGCTTGCGGTGCGTAGCCGCTTCGGATCGGTCAGTTGAATGTCGAATTCGTTCGTGCCGATCCGGACGTGGGTTGTTTCGTACGTGGATTCGGGACGCGATACCGAGGCTTCGTAGACGCGTCCTTCATGCTTGAAGAGAAACACCCCCGGCTCCGGCTCCGACACTTCCAGACCGTACTCTTGGCCATCGAGGTTGGCGAAAACTCGCCCGTCCTGGTGCCGAATCTCAATCTCGCGCCTGTCGTCACCAATTTTGACGTAGAGCTTCATATCTCTCGAAACCGCATCCGTTAAAAGAGCGGGGGCAAGCCCGCCTTCCTGACCTGCGAATATTCTGCGATTTGATGTTTGCAAAGCCGAGCATCTGTTGACGTTCGGTGCCGGCATCATTTGCAAGTCGGGAAGGCGGGCTTGCCCCCGCTCTTAATCAAGATTCGATCGACCGAAAGCTATGCCGACTGTCCTTCACCCTTCACCTTGTTCGGCTGCGGCGTGACACGCAGGTAGGGTTTGATGGTCTTCCATCCGGCAGGGAATTTCTCCTTTGCCTGCTCGTCCGTCACGGCCGGTACGATTATGCAATCCTCCCCGTCCTTCCAGTTTACAGGAGTCGCGACGCTGTACTTCGCCGTGAGCTGGAGCGAGTCGATCACACGGAGCACCTCATCAAAGTTCCGCCCTGTGCTCATCGGGTAAACGATGACGAGCTTTACCTTTTTGTCCGGTCCGACAACGAACACGTTTCGTACTGTCATGTTGTCAACCGCCGTCCGGCCCTCGCTGCTGCCTTCAACGGCGGCTGGCAGCATGTCATAAAGCTTCGATATCGTCAGGTCGGTATCGCCGATCATCGGGTAGTTGGGCGAATGACCGGTAGCATCCGCAATGTCCTCGGACCAACGCTTGTGGTTTTCGACCGGGTCAACGCTGAGGCCAACGACCTTCACGTTGCGCTTCTCGAACTCCGGTTTGAGGCTCGCCATATAGCCAAGTTCCGTCGTACAAACGGGTGTGAAATCCTTCGGGTGCGAGAAAAGAATGCCCCAGCCATCACCCAAGTATTCGTGGAAATTGATGGTGCCCTCGGTAGTTTCAGCAGTAAAATTCGGCGCTTCGTCGCCTAAGCGGATAGCCATTTTATATTTCCTCCAGAGTGAATTTTGCGAGAATTATAAACAGTGCAGGACGGGATTACAAGGCATTCAACCTACGCGGATTCGGCGTCAGTTTCGCCATCGGCCTCGAATCTCCGGAGCCGCACCAGACGGAGCTTCTTTTCGTCGGCCCGCAAGATCCGCGCCTCGAGTCCGCGAAGCGTCAGTATTTCACCAGTTTGCGGTACATACCCCGCCTCGCTGGTGATCATTCCGGCGACCGTATTGTAGTCGTCGTCTTCCAGTTCGATATCAAACAGCCGTTCGATCTTGTCGATCTCGGTTGAGCCTAAAACGTCCCAGTAGCCGTCGTCGCCTTCGATGATCTCAATAATCTCTTCTTCCTCGGTGTCTTCATCCTCGATCTCACCGACGATCTCTTCGACAATATCTTCAACTGTAACGATGCCAGCGACGCCGCCATATTCGTCGATCACGATCGCGATCTGTACATGATTGACCTGCATACTCTTGAGCAGTTCCGAGGCGGTCTTTGTTTCAGGAACAAAGTACGCGTCACGCAGCAGTCCGCCGATCGATTCGTCCTCCTTGCTGTCGGCCCACGCCTGCAGCAGGTCGCGAACGTAAATCACGCCTTCGACATTGTCGATGCTTTCGCGATAGACGGGCAGCCTCGAATATTTTTCCTCGGTCATCAGGTCACGCGCCTGCCGAACTGTTGTTTCAATGTCGACGGCGCAGATCTCGGTCCGCGGCGTCATTATTTCGCCGGCCCGCGTTTCGCTGAATTCGACCATCGACTCGATCAGCTCGCGCTCTTTCTCTTCAATAATCCCTTCGGCCTCGCCGACCTCCATCAACGCCTGAAAGTCTTCGTCATTATCGTCCGCCTTGTCTTCGGCCATATCCGGCGCGATCGTCGACTCAAGTCTCTGCTGCTCTTTGGATCGTCGCCTGTCCAAGAAGGGAACCGTGATGGCGTAAACAAATTTGTAGAAAGGACGAACTATGGGCAAAAGGAGAAGAAACTTCTTCTCCGGATTGTTACGGACCATCAAACGAGGCATTATCTGACGAAAAACGACCGTCGCGACGAGACCTATGACTAGGGCAAACATAACAAGTCCGGTGCGTGACAGGTCGAGGCGCGTGCCGATCAACGTCGTGACGACGGCGAACGATATCAAAAGTATCTGGAGGGCTGACGAAAGGGCGAGGCGAAAACGCGGACGATATTCCTGAATCTCCCGGAGAAACGTTGCCGTCTTTGCGTTTTGTGAATCTTCAGATTCGGACGCGAGCCGGCGAAGGCCAACATCCGAAAGATGCGAGAAGGCCAGATCAACGGTCGCCAAAAAAATCATGGCGATGAGAATGACCACCGCGAGAAGGATCTCGATCTCCATAGGCTAATGACTGTTAATGTTACGTTTCACCAGTTGCGAACGCAACTACCCAACTCCGGAGGATTTGGTGACGCGGGGATCGGGGAGGAACCTTTAACCGGGTCCTCTCGCTCGCCGAGATCTCTCCCTTAAAGCCTATTGCGACCGAGACGGGATGCAGCGGCTTCATCGAGCAGCCAATACACGGTCCCGTCTCCGGGAATTATCAGCTGAGCCGGGAGATCGTCTGGTCGGAATTCGCCTTCGATCACGTCAGCGACAGCTTTCGCTTTTTCCTCTCCTGAGACAAGAAAGACAATTTTTCCTGCTGCGTTTATCGCTGGCGGCGTCATCGTCAGGCGATTGGCGTTTAGCTTCTCTACCCAGTTCGCCACAGCCAAGCGTTTACTTTCACCGAGCGCGGAGGTGAGTGGAAAGAGGGACGCCGTATGGCCGTCCTCTCCAAGCCCCAAAAGCACGAGATCGAGCGAACCGTTCCTCGATTCCAGATGATCCCGCAGCTTGGCTTCGTATTTGTCTGCTGTGTCGGAACTGTCGGCAAGTTCGGCTCGCCATCGGTGAACATTTTCCGGGGCGATGTTCAGTGGCGTGAGAAACGTCTCATTCGCCATTCGATAGTTGCTCTGGTCGGAGTCCGGCGGCACGTGCCGCTCATCACCAAAAAAGAATGAGAGTCTTTT
>JBBKXD010000321.1:0-3063 GCA_037969295.1 Pyrinomonadaceae bacterium
AGTCATATTTGGTCGAATATCCTCTTGTAACCTTTGTTCGTGGCATTATTGAAGAGTCAAACCGCCTCGCACCATGTGCCCAAACAGAGTTGGCGCAATGTGAAAAATAACCTCTTATATGTGATTAACCCGAATGCAACAAGCATAATTCGCACTCCCGATATTACCTAAATAAAACATCGCAATTTCTTGATAGGTTCTAGGAAAATCCAAAATTGTCTCAGATAATTTATCGTGAATAAAATTAAGGGCACCTCTAAAAATGTAACTTTCAGGTTTGCGGCCAGTTTTGGATGGCGGTTTTTAGTGGTCGGCCGTCAGCGGGTTATTTTGGCGGACCGGAAGTTCCGTTACGTCTTTTTTCCGGACTCTTTTTCTCCTTTTTCGTGTTTTTTCCGTGCACTTTTCTCCCGTTTTCGGCAATTTCCTCGCCTTTTCGTTAAATTGAGGCAGTTATCCCCCGGATTTTCATTAGCTGTAGGGTTCGGAACAGGTTGTACGTCAGGTTGATTAGTCCGACCGCCGCCTTCGCCCTGGTTTGGCCGATGCTTCGGATAAACGATCCGCCCATGCTGTTCTCGATGAACCCGAAGATATGCTCGATCCGTGCCCGCACTTTCGACTTCAGCCGGTTCGCCTCCTTTTGCTCTTCGGTCAGCGGCCTGTTCCGGTGTGATCTTTCGCTGATTCTCGCTTCGGCGTTCATGCTTTTGACGGCCTCCTCTTTCCCGACATAGGCCTTGTCGGCGTAAACCGGCTGGCCCGCATCCGTCTCGTCCAGCAATGGCTCAAGCATCTGCGAGTCGTGGACCGTCGCCGCCGTGACCTCGTATCCGGTGATCAGTTTACTGCTCGCGTCCGCTTTGACGTGGTCCTTGTAGCCGTAGAAGTTCTGTCCGTCCTTTTTGCTCCAGCGCGCGTCCACGTCCTTCTGTGCCAACTTATTCTTCTCCCAACTCTCCGGCGTTTTTCCGGCCTTGATCTCCTTGTTCTCGTCCGACCTGTTCCGTTGTTTCGGGACTTCGACGAACGACGCATCCACAATGACCCCTTCATGCAGCACCAGCCCGGCACTGTTCAGAGATCCGAGAAACTGCCCAAACAATCCGCTGATTGCGTCCTTCTTCACGAGTTGTTCCCGAAAATGCCAGATCGTCTTCGCGTCCGGGACCTTGTCCGATATCTTCAGCCCGAGAAACCGCATGAAACTCATCCGGTCGAGAATCTGATATTCCATCTGGTCGTCCGACAGGTTGTAGTACCGTTGCAGAATCAGAATCTTGAACATCAGCAAGTAGTCGAACGGCGGCCTCCCGCCCTTTCCCTTTCCGTCTTTCCGCAACGCTCCTTCAAGCACCGAACGGAACTGTTCCCACTTGATCATCCCGTTTAGTCGCACCAATGGATCCCTCGCATCCGAAAGTTTCAGCATCCGCTCTTCCACATCGTAAAGTCCTACTTCGTTTGTGTTCCTCATACACCTATTTTAAACTATTTCCACCATCCTGTATCCTCTTTAAGGCTGAGTTTTTAGAGATGCCCTGAAGTTTGTCGGACTCTGTTAGAGTGTTTATAATTCCACACTACTGCACAATTGAAATTACTGTCTTCCGTGTGAACACGCGGACGCGGATTTCCAAAACTGAAGTCCCGAAATAGGGCGGGGCATTCTGACAGAAAAACAGGAGAACAAAATAATGAACATTTCAGCATTGGATGAAAACGGCAAAGCCGTGGACTGGTGGTTTGCGTACAAGGTCCCAAAACTTGCAAAAGACGCGACCGAGCCGGCTGCCGTAGGATACGAGTATGTCTATTACGACACAAACGTCGGCAAGGTCGTCAAATCGCCTTACTTGCTGACCGACGGCAAGGGGGCACTTGACTTGACGCTCAACTCCGTCTACGACAACCCTGCAGAGACGACTGGCTGGATTCTGTACAACGACGAGATGCCTGCGGATGCGAAGCGTAAGGATCGCAGCAGCTTCGGCCATACGAAAGGCGTAATCGCCTTCGATACCGACACTAAAACCGCGTTTTGGCTGCTGCATTCGTGGCCGAAGTTTGCCGATCCCGGCGCAAAAGAAATGCCGACGCCAATCTACGGGCAGACATTTCTTTGCCTTTCGCTCGATATCGCGACAGCCAGCCAGATCGCTGCGCAGATGAACGACCACCAGGAGCCGCAGGTTTACCTTCCGCGCGTTCCGGCGACGCTCGACAAAAACGATCCGATCTACCTGCTGTCGCAGAAAGTTACGCCGAACCCTCCGGCGGAAGCGGGCGTCATAGACTGCAAAACACGCGGCGGCCTGGCTTTCAAGGTGATTGCAAAAAACCGCGAATGGGGCAAGGATTTTTGGAACGATCTGGTCGGCCCGACGCTCGGCAGCGATATAGACGTCGAATCCTGGATCCGCGGAAAGATCCCGCCCGTGCTCGACAGCGACGGAATTCACAAGACGTTCGATGTCAAGTACATCGATCTGAGCCCGCTCGGAGTGCCGTGGACCTGGCCGGAAACGCACGATCACGCAAAGTGGGGCATTTCGGTCGATTCCGACTGGGTATGCGTCGGCGACATCAATCGGATGGTCTCGCAGGAAAAACGCGGCGGCGGAACGATCGCGTTTCAGGACGCGAAGTTATGGGCGGCACTGTCGAAGACCGATCTGATGGTGGCGCCGCCGGGACACACGCGGGTGGACGCGCAGGATCTCGTCAAGGCGACACATAAGACGACACACGAGCCTCTGTCGAAAACCTGAAGCAATGCAACGCGGTGCACCTAAGTCTCCGATCATGTTCCTCGGAGTTCGCGGCGCTCAATGTTGAGAGGCACCTCGTTGCAAGTTCCGACAAGAGCTGATTCTTTGCTGTCTGAATTTGAGCAATGGGCAAAAACTTTTTGAATCACGTTGACATTAGATGCTAATGAAAGGAGGCGACTCGAAATGCAAGCTTTAACCACACCCAGCATGTTTCTCGGTTTTCTGATCATCGCCGGAAGCATCGCTGTGTCAGTCGTATGCGCAAAAATTGTAAGGCGGCGATTACATG
>JBBKXD010000322.1:0-4773 GCA_037969295.1 Pyrinomonadaceae bacterium
CCCGCTTTGATCTCGCCGTGCTCCTGAGACAAACCTGTGACGCGCAATCCCGTTTCGTTTCCTTCAAGATCGAGAACATGCCCGTACCCGCACGACGGATCGAGCCCAACCGGACCGCGGTCTTTAGATAAAGCGATTCCGCCGGCATCGATAACCATGCGATTTTTACTCTTATGGATCACGGCTGCCAGAACGGTCAGCGCCGTATCCTCGAACGAGCAGCTCCCGAGAGTCGCCTGATAACCGTCAAAGAAAATGTAATTCCCGGGTCGGATCTCATCGACACCGTCGAGGTTGTCGACGCACGTCATTGTCGGTGTAGAGCCGATGCTGACGGTCGGGACTTCGATGCTCTTTGCGCGAAGCCGCGTCGCAAGCTCGACCATCGAATCGCGCTCGTGCCGCGCGACTTCGAGAATGCCGTCTTTACTTTTTGCGTCGTATGAATGACCGGCGTGTGTCAGAATACCGGCGAAGTTGAGATTATTCGCATCCGACAATAGCTGTGGAATCGTGATCGCCTCTTCACTGTTGGGTTCGACGCCAACACGGTGCGTCCCGCAGTCGATCTTCACGAAGACGTCGAACTCGACTCCCGCCTTCGCTGCCGCCACATCAAGTGCCTTCACTGTTTCGGCGTCGTCAGTTAACAGATTCAGCTTCACTCCGCTTTTCAGTAGATCGATCGCCTGGTCGAATTTTCCGCGCTCGATCGGAACCGCGTAGGTAATGTCGTTGAATCCGTTCTTGGCGAAAGCGCTAGCTTCGGCGAGTGTTGAAACCGTGATCGCGCCGTCGTGGCCCTCGGTCTGGATCTTCGCAACCTCGACGCACTTGTGAGTCTTGATATGAGGCCTGAGACGAACTCCGTTTCGTGTCGCAACATCGCTCATCCGTTCGGCGTTACGACGAACGCGGGCGATGTCGAGGAGGAGTGAAGGTGTCTTGATTTTGTCGAGATTCATCCGAATCCTCTTTGCGACTTTGCGGCTTTGCGTGAAAACATGAGTCGAGTGTCTCAACTCACGATTTCACGCAAAGCCGCAAAGGAAAATATCCTGCCCTAATTGACGGTTCCAACTAAATGCTCGTTTCAGCGGATCAACTTCTTAGCCTTCCTCACGACATTCTCAACCGTGAATCCGTAATCCCTAAACACATCTTCCGCGGGAGCCGATGCACCGAACTTATCTACCGCGAGCGTGTCGCCGGCATCGCCGACGTACTTCGCCCAGCCGAGTGAGACGCCGGCTTCGATCGAAAGACGCGATTTGACGCGAGCCGGTAGAACGGATTCCTTGTATTTCGCAGATTGCGCGTCGAAAAATTCCCAGCATGGCATTGAGACAACGCGTGTCGGAATACCGGAGCGATTGAGCTTCTCGCGTGCCTGCATCGCGAGTCCAACTTCGGAACCGGTCGCGATCAGGATCAGTTTTGGATTCGCCGCTCGACCGGATTTATTCTCCGACTCAGCCAGAACATAAGCTCCCTTGTGCAAGCCGTTCGCACCTGCGAATTTCTTTCGATCTATCAACGCGACTTTCTGACGCGATAGCGCAAATGCTGTCGGAGCATCTTCACGCAATAGTGCCGCTCGCCACGCTTCGCGCACCTCGTGCGCGTCGCACGGTCGGATCAGCGCCAGGTTCGGGATCGCACGTAGCGCCGCGAGATGTTCGACCGACTGATGCGTCGGGCCGTCTTCGCCAAGGCCGATCGAATCGTGTGTAAAGACGTACAGTACCCGGACGTGCGACAACGCAGCAAGGCGAATCGCTGGACGCATGTAATCGGAGAATGTCTGGAACGTTCCGCCAAACGGGATGACACTGCCGTACAAGGCCATGCCGTTCATCGTCGAGCCCATCGCGTGTTCGCGGATGCCAAAATGAATGTTCCGGTTGGCGTAACGGCCGGCTTCGAAGTTCGAAGACGATTTGATGTACGTATTGTTGGAGGGCGTCAGATCTCCCGAGCCGCCGATCATCTGCGGAATAACATCTGCGATAGCGTTGATGACATCTCCGCTGTATGCACGCGTCGCTTTTGCTTCCACGCCGTCGAATTTCGGGAGCGCTGTCTCCCATCCTTCGGGCAGGCGATTCGAACGAGTTTCCTTGAGGGTCTTGCCGAGACCGGGAAATTTCTTAGCGTATTCTTTGACGGCCGTTTCCCAATCCTTCTCCATCTGCGCTCCGAGCTTCACAGCAGTGCGGAAATGTGTGAGAACCTCCTTCGGAATGTAGAAGCTCTTATTCTCCGGCCAGTCGAGGTTTCGCTTTGTTTCTTTCACTGCATCTTCGCCCGGTGCGTCCGAATGTGCCTTCGAAGTTCCCTGCTTCGGCATTCCGTAACCGATGATCGTCTTGATACGGATCAGCTTCGGCTTACCCTTCACACTTTGCGCGGTTCTGATCGCATTCTCGATCGCACCGATGTCATTTCCGTCTTCAACCACCAAAACTTCCCAGCCGCATGATTCGAACCGCTTCGTCACGTCTTCGGAAAACGCGAGCGATGTCGGACCGTCGATCGTGATCTGGTTGTCGTCGTAAAGATAGATGAGATTGTCGAGTTTCAGATGTCCCGCGAGCGACGCCGACTCGTAGCTTACGCCTTCCATCAGATCGCCGTCCGAGCAGATACAGTAGATGAAATGATCGATGATCTCTGTTCCCGGCCGATTAAAGAGCGCCGCGAGATGTGCGCTCGCGATGCCCATCCCGACGCCGTTCGCGAATCCCTGACCGAGCGGTCCGGTCGTAATCTCAACGCCGGGCGTCAAGATATTTTCCGGATGACCGGGCGTTTTCGAATGAAGCTGGCGAAAATTCTTCAGCTCGTCGAGCGACAGGTTGTAACCCGTGAGATGAAGCAGCGAGTAGATCAGCATCGACCCGTGTCCGGCGGAAAGCAAGAACCGGTCACGGTTGAACCACTTCGGGTTTTTCGGATTGTGCCTTAAGAACTTTGTCCAGAGCACATACGCAGCCGGTGCCATTCCGAGCGGCAGCCCCGGATGTCCCGAGTTTGCCTTTTGGACGGCGTCGAGTGACAGTGTGCGGATGGTGTTGATACTGAGTGTGTCGATGTCGGTTGTTTTCACGAGTTTGGTTGCGGTTGTCATTCGGGATTCTCTCGATCGATCAGTGATTTGTAAGCTTCTTGATGCTTTTTCCTGGCTCCTGCATAGGCAGTTTTTCGGGTTTTGTCGGCCGCGAACTGCTTTCCGGCCGGCGTCGCGAGATCTTCAATGTTCTCTATTTTGCCAATAGTTTCGAGTGCAAGCAAAACCGCGCCGCGCATTGATGCTTCATGCGTCGCGGGAAGCGTCAAATCGCGGCCCAGAACATCGGCGATCATCTGCGTCCAAACGGGAGATTCACGCAGCGCTCCACCCGACGCGACTATCTCTCGCACGCTGCAGACGGTTTTCAGTTGATCGAAAATTTCGGCGAAACGATAAGCGACGGATTCGAGAGCGGCCTGCACAATGTCGATCGCATCGGTCGCTGAACGCATCCCGACGATCGCACCGCGTGCGTCTTCGTGATAACCGGTGCTTCGTTCGCCGGCAAAGAAAGGCATGACGATCAGGCCGTGTCCCGCAGCGTCACGTTTTGCGATCTCGGCTTCGATACGATCGTCGCCGGCGAGTTTTAGATTCTCTTTCAGCCATCGATAGAGACCGCCGCCGTCGGATAATGCTCCGCCGATGATCACGAGTCGGCGATCGATGCGATAGCACCATAATCCGGACGGGATCTTACCTGGCGGCTCGCCGCGGTAAGCGACGCGCATCGCACCCGACGTGCCGATCATCAACGCCGCTTTTGATCTCTTTACGCAGCCGGCGCCGATATTATTCGCCGCACCGTCACCGATCGCTGGAAACCATTCCGCGTTTTTTAGACGCGGCCATCGATCCGCGTATTTGCGGGCAAGGTGAAATGTTTCCGCATCGTCCTTCGTTATTTGCGGAAGCATCGAAGGCCTTATTCGCAGGAACTGCAGCAACGCAGTGTCCCAGACACACTTTCGAATGTCGAACAGCCCTGTGCCGGACGCCATCGATACGCTTGTCGTCGCAGCGCCAAATAGTTTCAGCGCGACGAGATCACTCAGCGAAAGCCATCGAACCGTACGCGCGGATATATCAGGAAACTCTTTCCTCAGCCATTGCAGCTTTGCCGGCCAGAAGCTTGAGTGAAATCGCGCACCGGTCCGGCTGTGCGTTTCGGCTTCGTCAAATTTTCTCCGGAGCAGATTTGTGTATTCACGGCTGCGCGTGTCGGCCCAGCCGAATACCTTTGTCGTCGGTTTCGCGTTTGCATCGACTCCGACCAGACTATGCCAAAACGCGGACGTCGAGACGTGAGTGATCTCACCCGCGACATGGGAGGACTGTGCCAGCACATCATCGATCGCTTTGACGATTTGCCGGAAAGCAACATCCGCATCGATCTCGGCACCGCCGTCGTCGGTCGATGCCAGGGCCCGCTCGTTCTTCACCATCGTCTCGGGCAAAGCATTTCCCTTGAGATCGTAAAGCGCCGCGCGGACGCTGGACGTGCCGATATCCAAACCGAGGATGAGTTTCCGAGTCAAAGATTTTTTTAGGACAGGAGATGCGAATGGATTAGGTAGTAAGCAAAATAATTACCTAATTAAATAATTTTGTAATTACGTAATTACTAATCACATGAGCGAACGGGATCACTTCACTCCGACGATCTTTTTGAACCACCAGCGAAGCCCGACAAATAAAAA
>JBBKXD010000323.1:0-2990 GCA_037969295.1 Pyrinomonadaceae bacterium
AGACGGTAAGGAATAACCTGACAAGATCGCCGTCGCCGGCTCATCAGCAGAGACGCCGTAAACAAGCGGCGTTCCGTCCTCGAGACAGAAACTCAGCGTGTCGTCGTTATAATCTCGCCGGCATTCAGGACATCGTTTCATATCGGAGCTATTTCTTTATTTCCCCGGCCCAGTTGAGGACCATTATCAGCGGCTGCGAATTCGTGATGTCAGCGAGCGTGTTGACCAGGAAGCGCTGGCCGTCCTTTGCCGGAACGTAATTATTCCTGTCATCCGTGATCCCCGTTAGCGGTATGACGGTTTGGAATAGAACGCTTGGGCGGCTGATCTCCAACGTGTTGCTACCTCCGATGCCGACCGACATCAGGCTGCGATCCGGAGCGATATAGAAAAGCTCCTTTCCGTCGCTGCGCCATTGCGCCTGATCGCCTCCCGCAGTCGAGACCTGCCATTTGCCGTTTCCGATCGGAAAGCTCTGGATGTAGATCTCCGATCGTCCGGATTCAGTCGATGTGTAAGCGACCCAGCGACCGTCGGGTGAGAAGCGTGAATGCGCTTCCTCGAATTCAGATTCGATATACGGAAATGGCTTTTCGCCTCCCGTCATGGGCAAGACCCATAGGTCTACTTTGTTTCGCGGTCCGGCATTCTTTTCGTAAAGGATATATTTCCCGTCGGGCGACCAGTCATCCGGATAAGAACCCACTCCCTCGTCAAGCACTTGTTCCTCGATTCCAGCTCCACTTGAAGATTTTCGATAGAACGTACTTCGGCCGCCCCGGTTCGAATAGAACACAACCAAAGCCTCATCCGGCGAAAAGACGGAGGTCGAGTCGGACGCCGGGTCGAAGGTTAGCCGCGTGGTACTGCCTCGGGTGAGGTCCTGGATATAAATATCCTGTGGATCAGGACCATCGCTGCGGCCGAACAGGATCTTTGTGTCGTCCTTCGACAAGGACGGTTCATGAAAGCCGCCTGGCTCACTGACCGTTTCCAGAGACTTGCCGGAGCGATCATACCAGGTCAGTCGTGTCGTCTGTTGATCGCCCGTGCGGTAAATGAGATGGCCAGCCGCCGCCGAAAAAGCTGCGTAAGCAGTCGGCCCCACCTCACCCGGAAAAGCGAGAAGTTCCTCCACTAAGGGTACGGGCTCGCCAGATAGCTCCAGCGCTCTGGCGTCGAACTTCTGCGCCATCAAGGTACCCTCTCTCAGGAACAGCAGAAACCCGTTGCCGCTAGCTTCCGTGTACGAGCCGGTCACCGGCGTCGCGACAATGAATTTCGGTTCTTGCGGCGAATCTAGCGATGCAACGTAGATACCCTGCTTCTCAACCGCTCCGCCGCGGCCGAAATAAAGGAAGTGCCTGCCATCCGGCAGCATTGACGGCCAGCGATGTGATGTTTGTCCAAGTTCGGTGTCCAGTTTAGTAAGAACGGAAGCCGACCCGCCGGATGCCGACACACGCATCAGCGGAGACAAAGTATCCGGTCCGAAGATGATAGTGCCGTCGAGGGTCCAAGCTCCACCGCGAGGATCACCCGATGCGTCTGCAAGAGTTTGCGACGGTCCGCCGCCGGCGTCGATCTTCCGAAGCTTACCGTTTGAGAAAAAGCCGATCGAGCGGCCATCTGGCGACCAGAACGGAAACGACGCTCCTTCGGTGCCCGGGAATGGCCTCGCCTCGACGGACGTCAACGAACGCACCCATAGTGATGTTTCGCCCGACATGCCGCGCCCAACGAACGCAATCGACTGGCCGTCGGGTGAAAGAGCGAACGCGATATTGAACGAGTTCTTCTCAGGCGGCGAGATCGCGAACCGCATCGTCCCGGTTTGTGTTTGTTCGCGTCGAAGATAGAGACCAGCCAGAACCAGCGTCGAAACAAGAAACAGCGCCGCGGCGGCCCAGGCGGCGCGACCAAGCCAACCAGGATGCTCCGCTTCAGTTACCTCACTTAACGATCTCGCCGCCGTGGTCAGGCTGGAACCCGACGACGTCGTCGGTGATGCGAGAGCGTCGAGCGCGAATCCGAGATCGTGCGCCGAGTGAAAACGGTGGTCAGGCTTCTTCTCGAGACACCGCCGCATCAGTTTGTCTAGCGAAGGCGGAACGCGAACGCCGCTTTCATCGAGATCGGGAACGTCGTCCTTCAGGATCGAGTGCATCGTCTCGACGACCGAGTCGCCGCCGAACGCGCGTCGCCCGGTTAGCATCTCGTACAAGATCACACCGAACGAGAAAATGTCAGACCGAGCATCGGCCCCTTGCCCGCGAACCTGTTCGGGCGACATATACCCGACCGTTCCCATGACAACGCCGGGATCGGTCAATGCTCTTCGAGTCGCGTCTTCCGAGCCATGGATCTCCGTCTTCGGTTCACGCAGTTTCGCTAATCCGAAGTCGAGTATCTTGATCCGGTCGTCTTTGGTGACAAAAATATTTTCCGGCTTAAGGTCGCGGTGTACTATTCCCTTCTCGTGCGCCGCCGACAAACCGCTCACGATCTGCTGGGCGTAATCGATAGCTTTTCGAAGCGGGATCGGACCCTCATCGAGCCGGGCGCGGAGTTCCTCACCGTCAAGCAGTTCTGCGACGATGAATGGCCCACCATCGTGCTCACCAATGTCGAAGACGGTCAGGATGTTTGGATGGTTGAGAGCGGACGTCGCTTTCGCTTCCTGCTCAAATCGTCGCAAGCGATCTTCGTCGCTCGATAGCTCCGACGGAAGCATCTTTATCGCGACATCACGATCAAGCCGGGAATCGCGAGCGCGATAAACCTCTCCCATGCCGCCCGAACCGATCTTCGACAAGATACGGTAGTGCGAGACCGTGCTGCCGTCTCGTAGTTGGTCCTTCTTTGGATCGTCCATTCTTGTTTTAAGCTAGCGCCAACGTTTCACCAAATCGAAATATCTCAGGATCGTCATTCATCATCTGAGCGGAATCGCGCACATAAATTCTATTCCGGAAGACCCATCCGCTTCA
>JBBKXD010000324.1:0-6755 GCA_037969295.1 Pyrinomonadaceae bacterium
ATGAAGTCAAACAAAAACGAAAAAGGTTTCTCGCTCGTTGAATTACTTGTTGTCGTGATCATCATCGCGATCGTCGCCGCAATCGCTATCCCGAACCTGCTCGCATCCCGCCGTGCAGCCAATGAAGCGAGTGCAGTTTCGTCCCTTCGCACCATTCACAGTGCGAATGCAACGTATCAGGCTACCTTGGGTGGCAATGTCAACTATGGCGATTTGAGCGATCTTGGCGGGGCCCAACTCATTGACCCGGTCCTCGGTGGAGCGGACACCACTGAAAAGAGTGGGTATGAGTTCAATGTGGTTAATTCGACCTCGCAAGTCTACTGCGGGACCGCGGTCGCCACCACTCAGGGAACGACCGGCGTTCGGTCATTTGGGGTTAGCCAACCTGGTGTGATCTATGCAGCCAGCGACGGGACTATCGCTTGTGCGGCTGCGACTGGGGTTATCAGCGGCACCGGCGCCACGCCGATCCAATAACTCGCGTGATTCTTGCGCCCAAGCAGTTCAGCAGAACGGGAATCTTTCCGTTCTGCTTTTTTGTGTAGACCCGACCAGATGAAGGATACGAGTGAGAAAACTATTAAGGGGTTTGTCGGATACTGGCCAGCGCTTCTCTTGGTTGGGTTTGCCGGAGGCTTTATGCCATTTTCGCCAATTCTGGCGTACCGCTGGACCGGTGAGTTTGCACTAGGTATTTTCATCGCGATCGCCGCCACTGTTACCTTGGGCAGCCGTCAACGCCCGAACCTTTCACTCGCGTCTCGACAGGAGCTTATATTTATTTTCCTGCCCCTCCTGCTTCTTGTGTTTTGGAGTTTTGCCTCGCTGACCTGGTCAACTTCGTGGCGCGGGGCCGCGCACCATTCTCTGCTTTGGGCATGTTACTTTCTGTTCTTTTTCTTGATTCGCAGTTCGACTTCCGTTGAAAATCCGAGTCATTGCGTGTTGAAGGTCTTGGGATCTGTCCTGCTGATCATTTCGCTCGCATGCCTGGTTGAATACGTACTCAGTCCATTTCCACGCACAAAAGTTTTTAATGAAAGGTTCTATCCGTCTGCCGAAATTATGGCGACGCTTCTTCCTTTATTCATCGCACTGAGTTTCAGGTCGGAGAGGAAGTGGGCACGCCTCGCTATTTTGGTTGGCGGCCTGTCGTGGGCCTTGATCGTTTGCACCACGTCTCGAACGATGTTGATTGCAGGCTTGGTGGGAATCGGATCGTTCGTTGGTTCCGTATGGCTGATTCCTCGGCGGTTCGAAAGCCGACGGATGCTCTTGACCACCCTTGTCATTTTTCTTGCGGTCGCACTTTTGCTCCAAGTGCCTTATCGTTCCGGCGAATACTCTTCTACGCTTACGAGGCTCGCCGAGGTAGACGACTCAAGTGCATTGAGCACCAGATCGAGACTGTTGATGTGGGGCTTGGCGATGGAAGGGTTTCGAAGCAGTCCCTATGCCGGCATTGGCGCCGACAATTACTTTGCCGAATATAAGATGCTTCGGGAACTTCTTTCATCACGCGATCCGAATAACCCGGTTCTGGAAGTCAACGAAGATCTATTCCCCGAACGCGCTCACAACGAGTACCTCCAGATACTTGCTGAGCTCGGCATCGTCGGTGGGCTTCTGTTCGGCTGGCTTCTCGCCGGCATCGCCTATCTGTTCTGGCTCGCGTTCAAGAAAAAGGCGTCGCTGCTGACAATTGGCGCGCTGTCCGGGGTGGCCGCGTTCCTCGTCGCATCCGGCGCGAGTTCGTATTCGTTTCGCCTGCCGGCGAACGGCATGTGCTTTTTCTTTCTGTTGTCCGTTGCATCGAGCGAACTGTTCGGGTCGAACGAGGAACGGCCGGGTCCCGCGTCCAAGCTCGTGCGGGTAATTGGCGTGGTCGTAGCGGTCACGATGATCGCGTTCTCTCTGGTGCGAGCAAACAGCATCCGACACATGACCAATGCGTTGAATGCGAAAGACGAATCGATCCGTAAGGCCGAGATCGAAAATGCAATCTCCATCGATCCTTCCGAACCGATGTTCCGGTTCTATTACGGTCAATGGCTCGAGCGGTCGGGCGATCACGACTCTGCGATCGCTCAGATGCGCATCGCTATCGACAACGGCCTCGCGGACTCGCCGTCTTTCTTTCGGCTCGCCGCGGCCCAGTTGAATGCGGGCCGGCCTGGAGACGCGGCGGAAACCTATGCCGAGGCGTTGCGGGTCTATCCGCGGTCCGTATTTTTGCGTACGGCGTTCTCATCGTTTCTGAAAAAGCGCGGCGATAACGCCCGCGCCACGGCGGAATACGATTCCGCGTTATCGATCAATGAAAAGCAAGCTCGAAGCTGGCAGCTCGCCCACGACGAGGGGTTGGAAACGCTTGTCAAGACCGCTCGAGTCGACAACAGATATGTCTCGACATTCGAGTTAAAGCCCGAATCCGCGCCACTAGTACTTTCCAATTTTCAGGATCGTGCGGCTGAGGTCCTACCGTAATTCATGCTTATCCAAAAGGTGTCGAAGCGAATGGACGGGGATCTGAAGCAGCTCGGCGGCACGGGTCTGGTTGCCCGAGCTGCGGCGGAGAGCTTCTTCGACGTACTCTTTTTCGAGTTTGTTCAGGTGGGCGGGCAGGTGAAGCCCTTCGGCCGGTAAGTGCGGCTTTCCGGATCCGTTGCTTGTAGAGGTGGCCGCACATCGCGCCGCGGTGATCGACTCCCCGTCGGCGGTAAAAGCTACTGCCCGCTCGATCGTGTTCTCCAATTCACGAACGTTGCCGTGCCACGGGCGCTTCTGAAGCTCTTGCAGCGCGTCGTCCGAGATGCCGATCGACTTGCCCGAACGCGCCGAGAAACGATTCATGAAATGCAACGCCAGTTCAGGGATGTCATCAGGCCGCTCGCGAAGCGGTGGGACGTTGATCGGGATGACAGAGATCCGGTAGAAAAGGTCCTGTCGAAACTTGCCCTCCTCGACTAACGGGCCGAGATCGCGATTGGTCGCCGCGATGACCCGCGTGTCGACCGCGGTTTCGGCACCGGCGCCGATCCGGCGGACCTTTCGCTCCTGCAGGACGCGAAGCACCTTCACCTGCATGGCGGGCGACATGTCGCATATCTCATCGAGGAAAATGCTTCCGTTGTCCGCAGACTCGAACATGCCCGCGCGACTCTGCGTCGCGCCTGTGAACGATCCTTTGATGAATCCGAAGAGCTCAGCCTCGAGCAGCGTTTCGGTCATCGCACCGCAGTTGATGGGGATAAATGGTTTTTCCGCCCGGTCCGAGAGATCGTGTATCGCCCGCGCGACCAGCTCCTTTCCGCTACCCGACTCGCCGGTGATGAGGATGGTCGATTCTTCGCGGGCGACGGTGCCGATCTGCTCATGCAGCCTGAGCATTGCGTCCGAGCTCCCGATAATATTCGCCGTGCTCCCGAGCTTTCGCTGTGCCGTACGGAGCGCGCGGTTCTCGTGGACGATCGCCCGACGCTCAAGCGCCCGCTCGACGATCATCCTGAGCTCGTCGTTATTGAAAGGTTTTTGTATGAAATCATCGGCACCGAGCTTGAACGCCTCGCGTGCGGTGTCGATCGTGCCGAACGCCGTCATCATGACGATGCCGATCTCAGGATAGAACGTCCGAGCCGCCTGGAGGAATTCGATCCCATCCATGTCGCCCATCCGGACGTCGGAGATGACCACGTCGCACGGCTCCCGCTTTAGATGTGCGAGAGCTCCGCGGCCATCGGCCACAGTGTGCACCTTGTGGCCCTGATCTTCGAAGATGGCCCGCAGAACTTCGCGGTACCCTCGTTCGTCATCGGCGATTAGTAGCTCAGCCATTATTAGCGATCAGTCGGAAACTCGACGAATAAAAATCGGCGACCGGGACGCCTTGTTGAGGTTTAGCACGGCAGTTCGACCAGAATTCGCGCTCCGCCGCCGTCTGCTCTTGTGACGTCGATGCTGCCGCCGTTTTCGTTGATTATCTTGTGCACGATCGAAAGCCCGAGACCGGTGCCGGTCGCCGCGACTGAAAACGGCTCAAAGAGATGTTTGAAATTATCGCTGCTAAAACCTGGGCCGGTATCCTGGAACAGCATGTGAACCCGCCCGCCCGGGATCTCATTCAGCTTTACCAGAATGTCGCCTCCGTCGGGCATCGCGTCGAGAGAATTCTGCAACAGGTTCCAGACGATCTGTTTCAAATGCGTCTCGCTCATACGCGACTCGACCGGCCGCGGCGGAGGTTCGTAGACAACCTGATGTGCGTCGCTCACACGCGGATCGTGCTTCAGCAGGACCATGCAATCGCGAAGGGCGGCGCCGATATCCGTCCGCCGCTTAGCCGCGACTTCAAGGGCGTCTGCCGGCGGCCGTGCGTACGAGAGAAAGTTGGTTATTATTTCGTTCAGCCGCTCGGCCTCGCGAAGAACCACATCGAACAACTGGGCATGAGGAGCTTGGAGCCCAGCCTTTTCACGGATGAACTGGAGTGACGAGCTCAGCGAACCAAGGGGATTTCTGATCTCATGTGCGAGCCCAGCCGCCAATCGTCCGACCGCCGCGAGCCTGTCGGCCCGACGGAGCGAATCTTCCAAAGCACGGATTTGCGAGATGTCGGCGAACGTCACGATCAGTCCGGACACAAGTCCGGTCGTGCGAAAAAGCGGGTTTATCGATGCCGCTATGGTAGATCGCTTCTCCGACGGCCCTTCGAAACGAGCCTCGAAATGCCTCGTGAAAAAGTCGGCAGTCTGCACGGGGCCCAGGCAGGTCGCGATCTGCTTGCCGAAATCGTCGCCCAAAACTTCGGTCACCTTCCGGCCGATCACCTCCGACGCCGAATAGCCCGACATCGATTCAGCCGCACGGTTGAAGGCGTAGATCGTACCTTCGAGATTGGTAGTGATAAGCCCCGTGTCGACCGACTGCACAATGCGCTCGTGGAGGATGTTCAGGTCCGCGAAACTTTCTTCGCTCGCCCGCAATTGTTCGCCGATCTTTTTTCGCTCTCCGATCCGGGCCGCGAGCAATCCGACAAATAGGATGGCGACCGTATTGAACGCAACGATCTGGACCGCACGCGACGGCGGGACACTGCCTGAAATCGAATACGTGATCAACTGACCGGTCAAGACGGAGAGTGTGATAAAGCAAATGGCCGACGCGGCCGAGATCGCCAGCGACTCAACCCTGCCGAGCATAAATCCGGACAAACAGATGAGAACTATGTAGAGCGAGGTATATGGCGAATTGACGTCCCCCGTCTCCCAGACCAGCCACGTGATAAGGAGGATGTCGATGAAAAACTGAACGCGACGCTGTAACGGATAATTGCGGCTGAAATGTGCGACCACGTGATAAGTAGCGGTCAGCGTGATGGAAATCAGAAAAAAGAGAAAAAGGCTTGTCGGAAACGATCCCGTCGCCTGGCTCAGATAGCTGCCGGTCCACCACCAACTCGCAAGCAGCAGCAAGAAGATAAGGGCCAGACGGCCAAAGATGAGGCGCTGGGTGCTCTCGACGCCTTCGGGCTCGTGTGACAAAAATACTGTGCTTACTGGCTCAGGCATCGTTTGAAAATACTCGGTTTGGGTGATTAGGTCGTCGGCATTGTAGCCCATTTCGGGTTTTTGAAACAAAAAAAGTTTTTTGACGTCCGGCGCCTCGCCGTCCGAGCCTGTCTTTTTCGGGTTTTCAAACCCGGGCGCGAGTTGGAACTGACGACCCTGTGGAAAAAAAACATTGACAGCCGGAATTACTCTGGCGTACAAATAGCAGAACCTAAAACACCCATTGCTTAGGATTTCCAGAAAACGACCGGATCATGAGTGGCTTTGATCCTGGCAATTTCGCGACGGAGCTAAACGCCGCTTGCCCCACCGGGTAAATTGATCGGGACTAGTTTTAGCGAGGTTTTATGAGCGCATGAGTACGAACAGTGACGCCCGCAACAAACTTACAGACCTTCTGACCAAGACGATCGAGCTTGGCGGTTCGGATTTGCACTTGAGGGTAGACTCGCCTCCGCAAGTGCGGATCGATGGCAAGCTGCAACCGCTTGAGGGCTACGCCGTGCTTGGTCCGAAGGATGCAAAAGAGCTGGCTTACTCGTTCCTCACCGAAGAGCAAGGGCGGCAGTTTACAAAGAAACGAGAGCTCGATTTTTCGATCGGGCTTGAGGGTCTGTCTCGCTTTCGCGTAAATATTTTCAATCAGAAGGAAACCATCGGTTCGGTGTATCGTGCGATCCCATACCTGATACGAACATTCGAGGAACTTGGCCTGCCGTCGGTTGTCGCCGACCTCTGCCGAAAACCGCGCGGCCTCGTTCTGGTCACCGGCCCGACCGGGTCGGGTAAGTCGACGACCCTGGCGACGATGATCGACCGGATCAATACGAACCGCCACGAACATATTCTGACCATCGAGGACCCGATCGAGTTTCTGCACACGCACAAGAACTGCGTCGTCAGCCAGCGCGAGCTCGGCTCGGACACGTTCTCGTTCGCCGAAGCTTTGCGGTCCGGCCTGCGCCAGGACCCGGATGTCGTTCTGGTCGGCGAGATGCGTGACCTGGAAACGATCGAGATGGCCCTCCGAGTTGCTGAGACGGGACATCTGACCCTGGCGACGCTTCATACGAACACCGCTTCGTCCACCATCACCCGCATCATCGACGTGTTCCCGGCAAATCAGCAGCCGCAGATCCGAACTCAACTTTCGAACGTTCTCGAAGGGATCATGTGCCAATCCCT
>JBBKXD010000325.1:0-4629 GCA_037969295.1 Pyrinomonadaceae bacterium
TTCTAATATCGAGATCGAAATGCTTAAAGTTGCTCGTCGACTCGAGCAGACGATCACGGTTCCACGTCGTGTCACCCTGTTCGCCAAAAAATACCGCACGCATGTTGTTGTCGACGCCGACAACCTCATGCCCTTGGGCGTCGAAGAACGTCACCGCCTCCGACCCGATCAACCCGCTTGAACCTGTTACTAATATCTTCATTTCGTGAATCGTTAATAGTGAATCGTGAATCGTAAGTGGTCGTTATCATGAATATTGAACGGCCGAACGCCCAAGTACTCACTATTCACTATTCACTATTCACTATTCACTAACCTCGCCTTGATCCTCCGCATCCACAACGGATACTTAGACCGGCAGCTTTCCATCAACGGAAAAGCAGGATCAGGCGTCCGCGGATTCGACCGCGCATCTTCGATCGCTCGCTCGAAACACGAGACATAATTATCGATCATTCGCTCGACGCTGTACTCTCGTCCCGTCTGCCAGGCCGCCACGCGCATGCGCCCGAGCTGTTCCCGCCTCTCCGCCAAAACCCTGATTCTATCAACAAACCCGTCGACGTCACCAATCGGCACGATAAAGCCGTTAACGCTGTCCTCGACCAGCTGCTTGTTCCCGCTCTCGATATCCGTCACGATCGGACAGCAGCCGTTGGCCATCGCCTCGACGAGGGAAATGCAGAATCCTTCGTATGCAGAAGCCAGGATAAAGACGTCCGACGAACGCATCGTCTCGATGACACTCGGCGAATCGACCCAGCCGTGGAGCCGCACGCGTCCCGCTTCGATCTCGTCGGAAAGTTCGGATCGGACCGCCGGCATTTCTTCACCGTCCCCGACCATGTCGAACGTAAAATCGATTCCCGTCTCGTCGAGCTTCTTAACGATCTCGACGACATCCGAAATGCGTTTCTGCACATCTTCAAACCTGCCGACATAAACAAGCTTCATCGGCCCATCCGCGGCTGTTGCCGGTTCATCGTCGGTCGTCTCGACGCCATAGGGTATCCATTCGACACTTTCAGCCGGCATTCCGCATTCGTCCACGTACTTCCGACAGATCTCTTCGCTCACGCCGATCGCCCGCGTCAGAAACTGTTTGTAATGGCTAACTGGCGCGTAAAAAGTTTCCTGATCATTGTGCCCGATCGTTAAAGTCGCGATGCTCGGATCGAGTAGCGGTAACACCGTCCATCCGAGATCGCCTGACGCCGATATAAGTTGAACGTCCGGTGCGAGATTGTTCAACCAATTTGCAAATACAGGGGTGCTATCGTCGATGAGCGGTCCCGGAGGCCATATTTGCTCGTAGGTCGTTGCTCCGGAGCTCGCGATTCTTTTACGGATTATTTCGTTCGGTGTGTCAGCGGAAACGAAATGAACATCGTGTCCGCGCGCCGCAAATCCGCCGAGCAGTTGCGGAACGATCAGATGGCCGCCGCCGATCAATTCGCCGTGAACAGTCGTGTCGATGACAGCGATCTTCATTCTTTTACAAAAATCGCATCGGTCTGCACAATCTCGCCTGTCTCCGGATGCAGCATCTGAGCGACGCTTCCCCTGAATCGATAACCTCGTTCGTACATGTTTTCGTACACATCGTGAAACAAAGGCTGCCCCTGATATAGATGGGCGAATGACATTTCAAGAATAACGATTCTTGCCGCGTCCAAAATTTGTTCAGCACCTTCGATCGCTTGTATCTCAAACCCCTGAACGTCGATCTTCACCAGGATATTTTTTTCCAGCTCTTTTCCACTGAGCAAGCCGTCGAGCGTCTTTACACTTATCTTCAACGGTTCGGCCGCCTGGCCTTCATTCGTGTAGGGAAAAGCTTCCTTGTGGAACTCTTCCATCTTGAGAAACGACGACGAAGGAGAATGAAAGCTTCGAAAGAAATCGAGAGTTTCGTCGCGACTACCGACTCCTGTTTCGATTGGAAAAAAATTCGTATCGCCGGGCAAAGAGCTTCGCAACTGTGCGAAGCAGTCAGGCAGTGGCTCAAACGAATAGATCGCCGCGTCGGGAAAAACCTCGCGGGCAAGCTTGGCAAAATCACCGACGTTCGCTCCGACATCGAGAACGGTCTTGATGCCGAGATCGGTTATCCATTTCTTATTCAGGTCTCGAAAGTGCTCATACTTGATGCCTTTGCGTTTGAGCGCGATCGCTTCCGGATGCCGGGCCATCGTATAGGCCTCAACTATCCCCAACTTTATTTTGTCCGAAATATTACTCATTTAATCCCGCGCAAATAATAGCGCCTCAGCTTGTGCACTCCATTTCTTGAACCTGCGCGCGAAATAGTCCTTGTAGCCCTGGACTACTGTCTGGCTGTGACGTTTAGAAAAATGTCGTTCGCTCGTTCGCAGCAAGTTTAGCCGATGCCAAACTAATTCTTTCGCGAGGTATGTGAAAGATCTAAGGCGAGTGCCCAATGGCAGGTTCTCCTTCATCCATAAAAGTCGATTCCGCGTTAATAAATACGTCGCGACAAGAGCGGGGGTAGAGCGCGAAACTTTATGATACATAAACGCCGATGGCACAACGTACGATCGAAGCCCGTGTCGCTTGGCCGTAGCGCACCAAGCCGCCTCGTCATAAAAGGCAAAATAACGTTCATCTAATAGCCCGACCTTCTTCAACGCTGAAACAGGCATTAGCATGCAGCAGCCGCAGGCAAATTGTGTTTCATACGGCTTACCTTCGCACATGTCCGCATACTGTTCGCCCGGCACAGACAATCGAAACTGTGCTTCTCCGGCCACCCAGCGCGCGTCTGAGTACCACACCTTGTCCGTATTCGGATGCTCCAATATAACCGGGGACGCAGCCGCGACATTGTCAAGATTCTCTATGCCGGATAGAAGTCTATCTATAAGATCTGTCGGAACAAGTGTGTCGTTGTTGAGCAGCATCACGTAATCGGCGCCATTCTCGATCGCATATTCGATCCCAACATTGCAGCCGCCACAAAACCCGAGATTTGTGATTTGGGGCAAAATAACCGCTTTCGGGAAGGTTTTACTGATCGTTGCCGCCTGATCCTCACGCGAACCGTTATCTATGACAATAACCCGAACCGCCGAATAAGTTAGTGCCTCAATGGATTTGAGACATTGGAGAGTATCTTCGATTCCATTCCAGTTAAGAATTACTATATGAACATTTGGTGGGGCTGACATTTTCCGATGTTATCGCAACTTATTCTGCGTAAAGATCTTTTAGAAAGCTTCGCCAGCCGCGCGAAAACGTAGAGTATCGGCCCGTCGCCGCTTCCCGAACGACGCTGCCAAGTCTCATTAGGCGGTTTCGTGGAAGCTCGCTCCGATTTCTAAAATGGTCAGCTCGGTCAGACCAATATTCTCGTTCTTTTTCCCAAAGCTCCACCGCTTTTTTCACGGCGTCGGGATTTAGATTCGGAAATATTTGTGCATCCAAACTTCTCCGCAGCTTTTCTAGGCGTGTCAAATTGTAGAAGGCGTCATCTGTATAAAACTTCATCTGTTCTACACGAGTCGCGGAAAGCCGGAGTTCAGTCGCTTGGTACTCCGACGAGGCACCGATCATCTGAGCCGCATGCTGGCGATATTTGGCCAAAGCGGATGGGATAAAAAAGCATTCCCCCATTAAGGAAGCGACCAAAGCGATCCACCCATCATGGATTGTTTCCGGGATATCGCGCGGAATCGGCGATGCAATTTTCCAAACTTTTGACCTGAACGCCATTGTCATTCCGGTCACGATATTTCTCTCAAGAAGTAACTCGAAGATGTAAGGTCTCAACGCTAGTTTTGCCCTTTGAGTAAATGTTCTCGAGCTGAGCTTCGACGTCAGAGGCATGAGATCCCGAGATACGGTTTCCGCCTCACTGAAAACCATAACGATCATCTCGTGTTTGAATGCTCCTACCGTCTGCTCGATCTTCGATGGTACCCAAACATCGTCCTGGTCGGAAAGGAAAATAATCTCTCCACTGCAACGCGATATCGTTCGATCAAAATTCTCTATTACTCCGAGTTTGTGTTCGTTGACATGTATCCGAACGGGAAAGGGGGCAGTTCCAGAGAAATCATTTATTATCGCCACCGTCTCATCTGATGAGGCGTCGTCCCCGACAACAAGCTCGTCGGGCAATCGTGTCTGGCACAGGATGCTATCCAGCTGTTCCCGAAGAAAAGCAGCACCATTAAACGTTGCCATGGCGACAGAAACTTTCATTAAGTAGGAAACACGCTGGTCAAGGGTTTCTCAGATGTCCGCTCAACTTAGGACACTTCAGCCACTTTCCTTAAATAGAAACAGGCTTGATCTCCTTTTTCGACCTTGTTCCGTATGGAGGCCTCTCGGTCCCATCGTTCCATCTGATCTCCGTCGTTCGCAATCGGACTTATGCCCTCCCCGTCTCCGCTTACCAGTGGAATATCTCTCTTGTAAGACTCGCTCGCCCAAAATTGGAAATTCGTTGAGTCATGAACCACCTTCTCAACTTTAAATCCGTGCTTCTCCGCCAAATCTACGAATCCTTCTTGGGTAAACAGAAACAGATGTCGAGGCGCGTCGATCTGAGCCCAGTCCTTTCCGTATTCTTTCCAAGCGAGAGAAAGGATTGGAATACGAATTAAG
>JBBKXD010000326.1:0-2672 GCA_037969295.1 Pyrinomonadaceae bacterium
GCTTTGGCGATGGTGGCTCTACTTTCGTAGGTCAACGCCTGTCCGACATTCCCTGCGACTGAGATACCCAAGGCGATGAGCCCGACCCAAAACGATATCTGAAGATAAGGTTTCTTTAGGATCTTGATCTCGGCGATTATCTTCTCGACTTCGTATTCAAGTTTATCTTCTGGTTTGTAGGGCATATTGCTCCGCTGTTTCTAAACGCGGTCGTGCTCGATTGCCGGAGTTGCGCGTATGGGTAAGCTCACGATACTAATGATTTCGCGTTCCTTCATGACGCTCGAGTTGGTGGGTGTCCGCGTTGCTCCACCACACCGACTCGAACGTTAAAGTCCCAGCACTTTGAGCGTGACAGTTCCCGCAATTCCGTCGGGCGTTAGCCTATTGGCGGACTGGAATTGTCTTACGGCGATTTCTGTTTTCGGACCGAATACGCCGTCAGCCTTTCCCTTTGGAATGAAGCCACGCTCCATCAGGGCGTTCTGCAGCGCGCGTACGGCCTCACCGCGCGACCGGCGCTTCAAAAGCGCCGGTAGCGGTGTTGTCGGTGCGAGAGATGCTTTGGCTTTGAAATTAAGTTTCCACGGCGAAGGGTCGTCGTAGAGCTTTGCCGTACCCGAGACGGATATGTGCACGTGGTGATTGTGCGCGTTCTTGCCGAAATACGGGAACCATCGCGTCGCATTGCCGGTCTCGGATATCTGTCGTTCGAAAATAATGTATTTGATCCGCGGGTCCTGACTGGCGACAAGCGCCGAGACAAGCTCGCGCCCGTCGTGTCCGTCGTTAAAATCACGATCGATGTCTACCGCCGTCACAACGCCATTGGCATTCGGGTTGTGATCCGATTTCAAACGCCGGTGTCGATCGTCGCCGATCGATCCGTCGCTCGACCTATCCCGCGCGGGAAACGCCTCATTTATTTGGTTTCGTAACTGAATCAAACATTTTGCTAATCTCCAACTCATTTGTTTTAGCTCCTTGTCATTTGTCGTGGTTCACGCTTAGTCGTTGTCTGCTATCCCAAAATTTCTAGAACTAATCACTAAATCGCTAATCAACGTTATTAGCGAAAGCCCAACACTCGGGTCTCTACATTGGAAACGTAAATAGTCGTATCAAATATCATCTTTCGACCAGCTTGCATCTGCTCAGCCATGATCGAGGGAATATTAGTTGGATCGTCGACTTCAGCGAACTGAGGAAGTGGAGTGGTTACGCCAATGTCCACAGTCTCAAACAACCCAGCATTAAAGTTGCCGCCAGGCTCGTCTGTTTTCTTTGTTACTCGGAGTAGTTTGCACGGCACCAGATTCTGAATGGTTCCACACCGATTCTGCAAATCTTCCAGATCGAAGGAACCCTTGATTCTTATTGGTTCTAGGAACTGTCCCATATTATTCTCCTCCGCTATTTACTGCTTACCAAAGCCTTCAGGATAGTGTCCGTAGGTGTCGGATCCATGGCGGCCGCGACCCGCAGAATTCTCTGTAATTCTGCGAAAAGAACGTCACCAGAATCCGTAGGTTGAAAGGCCACATTGAGAGTTGGTATTTCAGTCTTTAGCTTTCCAAGAACGCTTAAAAGCGTTTTTCGAGCAGCAGCTTTTTCCTCGGCTGTTCCGGAAGTAAGTTTTGTATTTAGATCATTACGAATCGAGCTAATCGTTATCGATTCTTTCAGGTTCGCTCGGAGGCGATTTTTGATTTCGTTATCGGCAGCCGCTTTTGCATCTGTGGCCTTTTCGGATGCCTGTTTTGAGAGTTCAACCAGTGCGTTCGACAGTGAACCGGCATAAAAATAGTCGATGAGATCGCCCAGTGCTTCCTCAAGCGTGTAGTTGGAAACTGTATTTCTAAGCCCGATGTTTAGTTTCTCTTCGTATCCGGATCGGGACGCTCTCATGGTCGAAATCAAACTCTCGGTAGTTTTTTCCCGAAAGAAATTAATATCGATGGATTTTCTTCCTCCCTTAAAAGCAGAAAGAGCACTGCTTATGATCGTCTTTGCGCGTTCACCGTTGGTAATTGTCGCGGCAAGGACGGCGCCAAACTCCGTGATGTCGAACAGGACATTTGACGAAGCCTTACCAAGGAAAAGATTGTTCTCGAAGTCCGCATAATTCGCATCGATGTTTCGTTTGAGCTTAAAGATCAAACCATCGCGGAGTGTTTTAGCCACTTCGGGCCTATCCTGCCTTACCGCTTCCTCGTAAGCGTCGTAATCGTCCTGAAATTTGTTTACGGCGTAGCTCCGAATCTTTTCCGAAATGACTTCCGGCATCTTGGCCCGACCCCTCGGGCACGCGGTAAGGAGGGTAATCGAAAAGACAAGGATGGCGAGAATTAGTTTTGTCATAGTCTCCCCGGTAGTTTAAAAAGTATCGACTGGTGACCGCCGGCGCGGTCTACCCAAAGAGCGAGACTGCGTCGCTGCGGACATATAAAAAGTTAAGAAAACTTCCCTGGATTGATGGGAGCTTGGGAACTGTGAAACTCGCGAGTGCTTGGGGAGTCTACGCAGTTTTCAAGCTGAAAAGGTTAAGGGCCAAGGTTTTGGGAATCCACGTACGATCCCTGAACCACTTAAATCTGATGTTACTGCTTGATTTGCCGAAAACATTACTCCTCTTCGGCAAATCGTGTCAAGACTTTTTTACATGTCCGACA
>JBBKXD010000327.1:0-5636 GCA_037969295.1 Pyrinomonadaceae bacterium
TTTCAGCGGACTCTGTCTGCCCTCGCTTCTGGAGTTCGATAGCTTGATTCATCAGACGGGTCGGTGACTGTGACGGGGCACGTCCCGTTTCATATGGAAATCCGTCGGGTGCATAGGAGCGGCTGTCGGCGATATTCCAGCGGGCGTCAAGAATCCGCCGAAGGTCAGCGGGAGCCCGGCTCGCGGACGCACGTCGCTCAAATACTTCTAAACGATCAGCCGGCCGGAAAAAGCGCTCTGCGATCGTCGCACGACGAAACTCATCTTCGTCGGACTGCAACGGAAGTACGGCGTAAATGGCGATCAACACAAATCCGGTTGCGAGGCCGCTCACAAACCGCCGCGGCTGGCGAACGCTTATCGTGACCAGATAGACGACGCTGGCAAGGCCGGCAACAACCGGGACGAGAGTCCAAACAGACGATTCCACTCCCAGTACGTTCAACAAGTTGGGAACATACCAGCCCTCTTGCAGAAGGAGCGGAATCCAAAAGTCGTTATGCGGTGTTGAAAACTCGGGCGGCGCAAATGGAAACGTAAAGATCGGAAGCGTACAAAAAACAAACGACACGCCGAACAGGATGCCCAGCCAGACGTTTGAAAAAGAATCGGATTCACCCTCGAAAAATGAATCCAGAAGCAGCGGGATAATGGGTACAAGATACCTCGGGCCAAATGCCCAACCTCCGTGTGCGGCTCCGTGTCCGCTTATCACCAGAAAGGTCACGAGAACCGCCGCGACCTTCACTCGATGACGAAGCGTGGCCCGGTCTTTTGAGGTAAAGAATCCAACAATACCGAGGGCGAGGATCGGTGCGAAGAAAAACAGCCCACGGGATGGCGAAAACAGGATCAGGAAAAGATTAGAGAGCGTCGGAAATCCGATACCAAACACTCCGGTCTTCGCGACCTCGGCCCATTCCGGAAAGGTCTCGTGCGCATACGACATCGAGAATGGCGATCCGAACAACCAGTAGTTATAGACGAGAAGAAATATCGCGAACGGCAGACCGCCGAGGATAAAAGACCCGAGACCGGAGTAACGTTCGCCTCGGTGCATGAATAAGATCCCGGCCGCGAACACGACGATCGGAAAAATAGCCGGAAACTCCGAGATCACCGCGAGACCGGAGAGAGCTCCCGCAAACAGGAAGCGGAGACGCGATCCGGCACCCTCGTCGTACAAAAGACGAAACGCAAAGTAGATCGCGACCGCGACGAACACATGAGAGAAAAACAAAAGGCTGTAGACGAATAATGGTGAGGCGAACAAAAGCGTCGCCAGACTAAGCTCACCCGCGCCCTTTCGAAAAAGCCAGAGGGCCAAAATCGCCAACGGCACCGTCGAGATCACAAACCGCATCGCGAACCACGAGATGCGAATGTTCGACGCATCGGGCGGGCCGATAAACATACGCGTCGCAGCATAGACCGGCACCGCCACTATCGCCGTTCCCGGAGCTTTATTCGAATAGAGATTCGCACCGACGCGTGCCGTGTCGATGTTAGGGCCGATCAGAGATTCGGTCCACGCCATATCGAACGATCCCGTTTCGACGATCGATGCCGCAGTCGCCCAGCGCGTCAGCTCGTTCGCCGAGCCGCCGTGCGGAAACATCGGCAGCACGTAGAACGCGATCCCGATATAAACCGCGATCAAAAGCAGTCGCCTATCTTTTAGCATTCTTTGCGGCGGCGTTAACGACATCGCCGTAATTTTCCAGCGGTATCGCCGAAGGGTCGGCCACCGAATAGGTCAGACGTTTTCGCTGCATTAGAAAGTTCTTGCCGTTCCACTTGTAGAAGGTTCGCGTAAAGTATGTCGGACAGCAAAGCTGCTCTTCGTCACCTGTGATCTTGCCGGTTTCGATCTGGCCGAGGAGAAACCGGTCCTGACCGTATAGCTCAACAACCAGTTCGACGTTCTCGACGCGAAAATCCTTCAAACCGCCGTCTGCCCGATCACCCGTACGAAAGTTCCAGATCAAACTCGGCCGGTCGTCTTTCCATTCGTAGATATATGCAAGCTGCGGTATCGCGTGGCCGGTTGTTTCGATCTTTAAGATGACGATCGCTTCGTCCTGTCCGTCGCCGGTCACATCCAGATATTTTGTCGTGACGTATGACATCCCGATCCGACGCGTCGCTCGTGCCTCAGCCTTTTCGTCATCTTCCATGTCTTTGCTGACGAATTTGGAAACGGGGACTACGCGACCGTCCGTGAGAGTAAGATCGGTTCCGTCGGGATTCTGCCATCCGCGCGGGAGCGGGTATGTAAAATTCTTGAAATCGAATGATCCGAGCGGCGAGCCTGTCGCCTTAAACCGATCATCAAGAATTTCCTTCTGCAGATCGGGAATGTTGGGCGCAGGCGATGCCGACAGTTGGGCCACAGGCAGGCTGACAGGCTCGGCGGGTACCGCATTCCGTTCCGCTTCGGTGGTTCGTTGACACGCGGATGCAAACAAAAGAACTGCAATAGCAATGCAGAATGCTATTTCTTTCATATGATCTCCCCGGGAAGAGGATTTCTACGCTCGCGTCAGATTGCGATATTTGATCCGATGCGGCTGGTCCGCATCGACACCGAGTCGACGTTTGCGGTCGGCCTCGTACTCGCTGTAGTTGCCGTCGAAGTATTCGACTTTCGAATCGCCTTCGAATGCCAGGATATGCGTTGCGATACGATCAAGAAACCAACGGTCATGGCTGATGACGACTGCACAGCCGGCAAAGTTTTCGAGCGCCTCTTCGAGAGCGCGCATTGTGTTTACATCGAGATCGTTAGTGGGCTCGTCGAGAAGTAGAACGTTCGCCCCGGATTTTAACATTTTCGCCAAGTGAACGCGATTGCGCTCGCCGCCCGAAAGCTGCCCGACTCGTTTCTGCTGGTCGGAGCCGGAGAAATTGAATCGTGACACATATGCCCGGGCATTCATCTCGCGTTTTCCAAGCGTCACGAAATCGAGTCCGTCCGCGATTTCATCGAAAAGTGTTTTGTCCGGATCAAGAGAATCGCGCGACTGATCGACGTAACCGAGTTTTACCGTCGAGCCGACGTTGAACTCACCCGCGTCTGCAGTTTCCTGGCCGGTGATCAAACGGAAGAGCGTGGTCTTTCCGGCGCCGTTCGGGCCGATAACGCCGACGATGCCGCCGGGAGGCAAAGAAAATTCGAGATTCTCAAAAAGAAGCTTGTCGGCGTATGCTTTTGAAACTCCATGGGCCTCGATTACGACATCGCCCAGCCGCTCGCCGGGCGGGATAAAGATTTCAAGCTCTTCGCTCCGTTTTTCGGATTCGGTCGCGACCAGCTTTTCATAGTCGTTGATACGGGCCTTTGATTTTGCATGACGTCCCTTCGGCGACATGCGGATCCATTCCAATTCGCGTTCGAGCGTTTTCGCGCGTTTATCTTCCGTCTTTTGTTCTTGCGCCAAGCGTCCCTGCTTCTGCTCAAGCCAGGACGAGTAATTCCCTTTCCAGGGAATTCCCTCACCGCGATCGAGCTCAAGGATCCAACCGGCAACATTATCGAGAAAGTATCTGTCGTGCGTGACGGCGATGATGGTGCCTTCGTACTTCTGAAGATGCTGTTCGAGCCAGCTTACCGATTCGGCGTCAAGGTGATTTGTCGGCTCATCTAGCAAAAGAATATCCGGTTTTTGGAGCAGTAAACGGCACAGTGCGACACGCCGTTTTTCACCGCCGCTCAGGTTCTTCACCGGAGTTTCGGCCGGCGGACATCGCAACGCGTCCATCGCCATCTCAAGTCGAGAGTCGAGATCCCACGCGTCTGCCGCGTCCAGTTTTTCCTGCACCTCGCCCTGGCGTTCGATGAGCTTCGCCATCGCGTCGTCGTCCATCGGCTCGGCAAATTTCGCGTTGATCTCTTCGAACTCTTTGAGCAGGTGGACTGTTTCCTGGGCGCCTTCCTCGACGATCTGCTGGACGGTTTTCGATTCATCCAGTTTAGGTTCCTGCTCGAGCAAGCCGACGGAGTAACCCTTCGAAAAAACTACCTCGCCGTTGAACTCCTTGTCCGTGCCGGCGATTATCCGCAGCAGCGACGATTTACCAGAGCCGTTCAGCCCGAGTACGCCGATCTTCGCGCCGTAAAAAAATGAAAGATAGATGTCCTTGAGGACGGGTTTCTTGTCGTAAAACTTACTGACCTTGACCATCGAAAAGATGATCTTGTTGGGTTCACTCATAATGGAACGCCGGCGTCTTGCCGGTAAATGTCGCTCTAATGGAACGCCGGCATCTTGCCGGCAACATCGCGAAGCGATGTAAAAATCCAATCATATCGAAAGCACGCGTCGACTTCTTGAACTAGTTGACATTCGTACCGCGTGGGAAAACCGGGACGCCTTCTCGATTACGCTCTACGCCGCAAGCGACGTTGCCGGCAGGATGCCGGCGTTCCATCGTGATCTTCTTTGGTTTCACTCATAAATGAAACAAGGGCATTTACCGGGAGGCAGAAAAAATACCTTATCATTTCGCCAATTGTTGGCAAAAACCCTGGGTGCAGGCTTGCGATTGAATCCGCGACGGAAGCGTTCTACACTTGGAGCTTTGCAAGTGGACAATTCACTCATCATAACGCTCGTCGTCCTTGGGGCGGCGCTCGTCGTCTTCATCACGGATCTGCTGCCGTCCGATCTGGTCGCGCTGCTGGTCGTCGTCGCGCTCGGCCTGTCGGGTGTTCTAACACCCGAGGAAGCATTCTCCGGTTTCAGCCGGGCCGCGGTCATTATCATTATCGCGATCTACGTCCTTGCCGAAGCACTGAAACGCGCCGGTGTGACGGAAACCGTGGGGCGATTTCTGATGAAGATCGGAGGCAAGACCGAGTTGCGTTTGACGGTAGTCGTGATGGCGACGGGTGCCTTTCTGACCCTCTTTATGAACAACATCGCGGCGGCCGCCGTGCTTCTGCCCGCGGCTTCGGGTGCCGCGAAGAAGGCCGGCGTAAGCACATCGAAAATACTGATGCCGCTTGCCTTCAGCACGGTAATTGGCGGAGCGGCGACGCTGTTCGCGACGGCAAACATCATTCTTAGCACTCTGCTCCGCGACAGCGGCTTCGCGGGTCTTACGATCCCCGAGTTTTTCTGGGTTGGTTTTCCGGTCGTCGTAACCGGCATCGTCTACATGGCGCTCTTCGGGCGCAAATATCTTGCCGGAGAAACACCCGTCGAGCGCACACAGGTTCCTAACCGCAGCGATCGGGACGACCTGATATACGCCTACGGCCTCGAGCGAAACCTGTTCCGCGCGCGTGTTCCTGAGAACTCTTTCCTCATCGACAGGCCGCTTTCAGAGAGCACGCTCCGCGAAGATTTTGCGGTCAGCGTCGTGGCGATCGAGCGCAGCGGAAGAAAGATGCTCGGCCTTTCGCCGGAAACCAGGATCAGGCTTGGCGATGTGCTCGTCCTCGAAGGCGACGAAGCCGATTTTCGCAGTCGCGATGTCGAGCCGCTGATGGAGCATCTTGAGCGGAACGAATGGCGGAAGAGCGATCTCGAGTCACGCAAGATAGATATTGTCGAGGCGATGCTCTCGCCGCGTTCGCGACTGATCGGCGAGAACTTGAGAGACGTTAATTTCCGAGAGAAATATGGATTGAC
>JBBKXD010000328.1:0-6859 GCA_037969295.1 Pyrinomonadaceae bacterium
TCAGAGGAGTGTTCCAAAGATCCCTACGTTGAGCGAATACACCGCGTCGTTCGTTGCGACTATCATTTCGCCATTGCGGGTAAAGCAAAGACCGACAACACCATTTCCAGCGACGACGAGCTCCGCCGATTCGCCGCCTGCGGCAATTCGAACGATCCCGTGTTTCCCACGATAACAAGCAGCGACGAAGAGATTTCCTTCCGCATCGAAAGCCAGTCCCTGGGGCCGTCCGAGCCCTCGGAAGTACCGCGTCACATGGCCCGTCGAGTCGATCGCATAGACGGTTTCGTGGCTCGCTAAACCAGGAGCCGTAACGAACAGGCGCCCATCAGGCCCGAACGCAATATGATACGCTGCGACCGACGGCTCGAGCGTCGCGAACTTTTCAGGCATCGCGGGTTCCGGAATGCGATAGATCGTGCCGGAGCGGTCGCCGACATACATAACCCCTTCGCGATCAAACGCGATTCCAGTAGCGATCCCGAGGCCGGTGGCGTAGACAACCGCTTCTTCGCTGCGCTCGATAGAACATACATGGCCATCGGCCCGGTTTGTGACAAACATCTCGCCGGCGGGGCTAAACGCAATGCCGGTCGGGTTCATTATTTCGACCGGCATCTCATCCAGATAGCCATCAGTCTCGAGGCGGAAAATCGTTGGTGAAAGCTGCTGCCCCCGCGAACCTGAACGAGTAAAGACCAGTGATTCATCCTTCGGATCGATCGCCGGATTCGCGACGATGTGCATTTCATCGGCGAGCAATCGGCCGACGGTCAGACGCTCAGGTTCAGTTTCCACACCGCTGCTTTCGAGTTTGATAAAAGACTTGCCGTTGACGTCGACGGCAGGCAGAGTGGCAAGCACACGGCGCGACGACACCGCGATTATCCGACAGGGTTCACCGTCGAGGAACGCCGAATTAGTCGCGCCGGACTCAGTCCGGAAACCCTCGCATTCGATGGAAATCTCACCACCGGGAATTGCATATTGGGGAACTATCCTATTGATCTTTGCGGAACTGTCCATTCCGCATGATTGTACCTTAGTCCCAAGTCCCAGGTCCCTTGTCCCTTGCCTCTTACCTCTTGCCTCTTATTCTCGTCTTGTCTTGTTACTTTAGTCCGGGGCAACGGGGTCTGGCTGGTCCGCAGTCAGGTTGTCGGGGGATATTTCCGCGTGGATAAAGTTTTCCGAGCGAACCGGGTCCCCGTGCAGACGGCGGAGCATCGCGAGTTGTCCGGCATGCGTCATCGCGTCGGAAAATTGTCCCTGTAGCATCTGCTCCTCGGTCAATCCCTGGAGCGGAGTCTCGGCATTTAGGAGGTTGCTCAGGTCTTCAAGCGTTTCGTGAAATCGCTCGATCTCTTTCCGAAACGTCGGCAGCGGTTCGGGCCGAAATTCGCCACCGATAAAAAACGTCCTCGCATATCCGAGAACGCTGGTCATGTGCCGAACTAATTCTTTCGGCGTCCGAACGTCGTTGCCCGCTTTGAATTCTGCGAAATCCGCGGGCGCTCCACGAATCGCCTTTTGCGTGCGGTACGCGAGTGCGGCTAAAAAATGTCGCAGCATGTGACGTTTGTCATCCATTCGTCGAACATACTACCTCAAAATGGGGGATTTGGGATTTGGGATCTGGGATCTGGGATTTGAGATTTCGAGAACGTGAAAATTCAACTTTCACACGTGGAGTCTCCAAATCCGCAATCCGAAATCCGAAATCCGCAATCGAACTCGGTCATTCTGACCGGAGCTAGCATTCAAAATAAAAAATTGATTGACGCTGTGCGCGGCGAACCGCTAAACTTGCTCATGACGGTTTGGTATTCTTCTTCGCCAAATTCTTTTCACTAGCCATCAGACATTCCCTTTCACGGCCGCTTTGCCTCTTCCAAATATGCTTACCAGAATTGACGACCTTTTGCGCATGGCCATGAGTTTCGACTCCAGTGACCTGCATTTGCGCGCCGGTTCAACGCCGGTCATCCGTGTCAACGGAGAACTGAAACCAATGTCCGGGTCGGCGAAACTTACTCAGGACGAAACACTGGAAATGGCGTTCTCGATGATGTCGAATCGCCAAAAGCAACATTTCAAAGAGGTATATGAAGTCGATATCGGCTATGGGGTATCAGGTCTCGGACGTTTCCGCGTAAATATTTTCCAACAGCGTAATTCCATCGGTATCGTTGCCCGCGTCATCTCGGATGAGGTCCGCAACTTTGCCGAACTCGGCCTACCACCTGTCTTAAACACGATCGCTGAGGAAAGCCGCGGGCTGATCCTTGTAACCGGAACGACAGGATCGGGTAAATCGACGACGCTGGCCGCTGTCGTAGATCACATCAACGAGCAGCGAAACTGCCATATTGTCACCATCGAAGACCCGATCGAGTTTCTTCACAAAGACAAGGAATCGTTTATCACGCAGCGTGAGGTCGACGTCGATACGCGTTCGTTTGCGGAGGCTCTGCGAGGGAGCTTAAGACAGGATCCGGATGTCATCCTTGTCGGTGAAATGCGCGACCTCGAAACGATTGAAACCGCTTTAGTTGCAGCCGAAACCGGACACCTGGTTCTATCGACGCTGCATACGCTTGATGCCCAGGAAACACTGACCCGCATAATTTCAGCATTCCCGCCGTATCAGCAAAAATCGATAAGGATCCAGCTTTCGGGATTGTTGAAGGCGGTCGTGTCCCAGAGGCTTATGAAGTCAGTCAAGAACGGCAGCCGGGTGCCCGCGGTAGAGGTACTTATCTCGACGCCGCTTATCCGTGACTACATTCTGCACGAAGACAAGACGGCATCAATCCGTGACGTGATCGCCTCCGGGACGTCGCAGTATGGTATGCAAACGTTTGATCAGTCGTTGTTCTATCTGTATCAATCGGGAATGGTTACGCTTGAGGAGGCACTACGCGGAGCGACAAATCCGGACGAATTCCGCCTCCGACTCGCGGGTATCCAGAACACGTCATCAATGGCGAAGGAAGAAATGGAAAAACTCGGTGGTGTCGGCGATATCAACAGTCTGATCTCGCGAATGTGACTTTTCTCGCTATTAACTACTGGGGACAGCTCGAAGGGGGCTGTCTCTTTTTTTATCGCTTAGCGCCGTTAAATGTTGATTGTTTAAGGATTTTTCGGCTCGGAAACCTTGACCTCAATCGACGAGACGTGTAGATTTTAGTTTTATCCGGTCAAGGAAACTGGGTCTGGGAAGAACGTGTGACGCACTGTGTTTTCCAAACACTCCCCGCACTGTCTGGACGGGAAAACCAGAACAAGTTGATCCGGAAAAAAAAAGAGATCCGAGAATGTTTCGGGCGAGATTTATTTTAAGGAAGTTCACACACGGTAAATGCAAAACGACGTTAACAACGAGACTGAAGCTTCGACAACCGGCGAAACTCCAGTTGTGGAAACAAACAAACAAGAGCAGCCCGCGGAGGCGCAGGCTCCGGTAGAAGAGCAGCCCGCAGACGTGCAGGCAGCGGACGCAACCACAGATGAGACGGCCGAAGTGAAGCAGGAAGCTTCGCCCGTTGTATCGCATGAAGAGATCCCGGCTCCGCGAACCGAGCCCAGGCGCGTGGCGAAACCGCCCGCACCGCCGGTTGAAGAGGAAAAAAGCGGCGAGATCGATTTCGGAGCCATTCTTGAGCAGTTCGAGCAGGAACAGACGGTTTATCATGCCGGCGATCTGGTCGAAGGCAAGGTGGTCGGCGTCTCCGAGCGGGGTATACTCGTCGACTTTGGATACAAGTCCGAAGGCATCATTGCGGTTGAAGAAGATATCGAAGGTGAAAGTTCTCTGGCGGTCGGCGATACGGTCGAAGTTGTCATAAAAAGTATCCACGCTGGCGACTCGCCGCCGCAGCTTTCGCTCATCGATGCAAAATCGCGGAAGATCTGGAACGACATTGAAGAGGCTTACAAGAACGACGTTCCGGTCGTCGGAAAGATCGTCGATAAGACCAAAGGCGGCCTGACGGTAGATATCAACGGCGTTGAGGCATTTCTTCCGGGTTCGCAGATAGATTCGCGTCCGATTCGTGGGCTCGACAGCTATATTGGCCAGGACATCGAAGCGAAGATCATCAAGTTCAGCCGCCGCCGCAACAACATTGTTCTGTCGCGCAAGGTCATTACCGACGTCGCTGTGAACGAACAAAAGGCGGCGACCCTCAATAAGGTCGACATTGGATACGTGGTCGAAGGCACGATCAAGAACCTTACCGAATACGGCGCTTTTGTCGACATTGGCGGGATCGACGGTTTACTCCACGTCACTGACATGTCATGGGGAAGGCTGCAAAATCCGGCAGATAATTTCAAGGTTGGAGAACATCTGCAGGTAAAGGTGCTGAAGCTCGACCGCGAAAAAGAGAAAGTTTCTCTCGGATTCAAGCAGCTCCAGCCGGATCCGTGGTCAACGGTCGTTGAAGTTTACCCGGTCGACTCGCGAGTTAATGGGAAAGTTTCTTCGGTGACCGAATATGGGATTTTCGTTGAGCTCGAACCTGGCGTCGAAGGCCTCGTCCATGTTTCCGAGATCTCGTGGTCCAAGCGCGGCGGAAATCCGAAGCGCCAATTTCATAAAGGCGACGAAGTCGAGGTGCAGGTGCTGGGCGTCGACACCAATGAAAAACGGATCAGCCTCGGCATGAAGCAGCTGCAGGACAATCCTTGGGATACAGTTGCGATACGCTACCCGGTTGGGACCAAGATACACGGAAAGGTTCGCAACCTGACCGACTTTGGCGCGTTTGTCGAACTTGAAGAAGGAATAGACGGCTTGGTCCACGTTTCGGACATTACCTGGGCTAAGAAGCTGAAGCATCCAAAGGAATTGCTGAAGAAGGACCAGGAGGTCGATGCGATCGTCACGAATATCGATCCGCGCGGCCAGCGTCTGTCGCTTTCGATGAAGGACCTCACGCCGAGTGCGTGGGAGGGCTTCGTCGCGACACATCGCCCGGGCGATGTAGTCCGCGGCAAAGTGACGCGGTTTACGAGTTTCGGTGTTTTTGTCGAGCTCGGCGAAGGGCTCGAGGGGCTTTGCCACATCTCTGAGCTTGCTGATGAACGGGTTGAAAAACCGGAAGACGTTGTTCAACTAGAACAGGAGATGGATTTCAAGATCCTGCGAATCGAGAACGACGATCAAAAGATCGGACTTTCGGCTCGGGCGGTGGGCAAATCCGACGAACCGGCTGTCGATTCACGTCAGTTTTCAACTGAAGCTAAAGGCGGCATGGCCAGCCTTGGCGAGCTTGCAAAACATATGAAGGGCGGCCAGGAAGAAGAACCCAAGGTCGAACTTTCCAAGGAAGAGAAGGAAGCAGCCAAGCGCGAAAAGAAGGAAAAGGCCCGCCGCGAATACGAAGAAGCGGCTGCCCGTGACGCGGCCGCAGCTGAAGAAGGTCCGGTTGAGCCGGCGGCGGACGCGGTCGCTGCGCCGGCGGACAGTGAGGCAGCGAAAGGTGAGCCAGTCGCCGAAGTTGGCGACGGCGAGTCGACCGAGACGGTAGTTGCAGTGGATCCGGAAGAAGTGAAGCCCGAAGCTGAGCCGGAATCAGTATCCAGCGAACCGGCGGCTGAAGAAGCCGTGGTCGCAGAGGCGGGCGACGGCGAGTCGACCGCAACCGTCGAAGCAGCGGATGCTCCCGAAGTGAATACCGAAGCAAAGGCGGAAGCGGCGGCAAATGGTCCGGAAACGGCATCGGCCGACGCGCAGACCGAAGCTGAGAGTGAAGCTGAAACAGCCGCCACGACCGAAGGTGCGACTCCGCCTGTCGAGACGGAAGAAGCTCCTACGGAAGAAGAAAAGGAAGAATCGGAACAGCAGTCTGCTTAGTTTTTATTGCGCCGGGCCTCCGCCCTTTTTAGTGGAAGTGCCGGCCTTCTTTTTGAAGTTGTTTTAAAATTGCGGTGCGAGGATAAGTGAATGACAAAAGCGGATTTGGTGGAAAAGGTCGCGCGTGAGGCAGACATGACCAAGAAGGATGCCGAACAGCTGGTGGAAATAATTTTTGACAGTATTATCCAGACCTTGAATAACGGGGAAAAAATTGAATTGAGAGGTTTCGGAAGTTTTCGTGTGCGCGAGCGAAACTCCCGCAAAGGAAGGAACCCGAAAACCGGAGCGGCGGTGGATATCCCTGCTAAACGCGTCGCCTACTTCAAGCCTGGAAAAGAGCTCAAGGAATTAATTAATACGAACGGACTGTAGAATCGTTTGTAGTTCTAAAAAGATCAGCCGCCGAGACCTTCTCGGCGGCCTTTTATTTTTCCGCATTTAGAAGTCCGCAGCTGTTTCAAACATTCTTTACCTTTGCGCGATCGGGTTCATGCGAATGATCGATCGCCTCGTCCTCGATCTCACCGCCCGGCGAGACAGGGATATCGGCCGGGTTCTTGTATTTCGTTCCGCGATCTTCCTTCAAAAGCTCTTCCGGGATCAAGATTCGCGATTGCGAAGATGGAGGAACGTAACCCGGATAATCGACGCGAGAATGATAGATCGCGATCAGCGAACGAATCATCGACTCGCGGATCTGCGTAAGCTCGCGCAGCGTGAGATCGCACTCGTCGAGTTGGTCGTCGGCGACGATAGCGTCGATGATCTTTGTGACGATAAATCTAATATTATCGGGCGTCGGCTCCGCTAAACTCCTCGCCGCTGCTTCGCACGAGTCGGCGATCATCATTATCGCCGCTTCTCTGAACTGCGGCTTCGGTCCGGGATATCGAAAATCGTTCTCCGAGATCTCGTCTTCGCTTCTCGCCTCGGCCTGTGCCTTCTTCAAAAAATAATGCAGCGTCCGCGTTCCATGGTGCTGGGGTATAAAAT
>JBBKXD010000329.1:0-3608 GCA_037969295.1 Pyrinomonadaceae bacterium
GATCTCTGGGAAGACGTAGTTCATCCGCTATTTCTGAGCGTCGGGGCCTATCTCGCGGCTTTCGGGCCATTCGCGCTGGTCATGCTCATCGGTCTTTACATGGTGACTTCGTCGGTCAATTCTCAGATGTCCGCGTTTCAACAGAATGTCGAGAAGATTCCGGGAACCCACTACTACGATGCGCAACGGACGGTCGATCAATCTGAAAAGGTAAAGGATGTTCTTGGAAATATCGCGTCAACACACAACCAGCAGATTGCCAGGCATGATGATGCGGCACGCGGAGTCGAAGATCCGGGACATGAAACCGTGTCTGACCCCGAGACACGCGAGCAAGAAGAGGTGTGGGCACAGGCCCAGGAGAGCCAAAAGCAAAATCTGGAATCTGTACTTGGCAAGACGCCGGACACCCGTGCAAAGGAAAGCGAAGCCATGCTGCAGAGCTTTCTCGGCCTCGCGGCGCCATTAGTTGTCGTCGGCGCGATCTTATTCCTTTGGGGAGCGTTCTATTTTCCCGCGGCGTGTGCCGTGGCTGGCTACACGCGATCGTTCATGGCGACGATAAATCCGCTTGTCGGGCTCGACACGATCAAGCGGCTCGGCGGGACATATGTCAAACTTTTACTGATGGGATTTGTTTTGGTTCTCGCCTCGGGAATTGTCGGAGCGATCCTCGGTGCCATTTTGGCCCCCCTGGATCTGCCGGGAATAGGCAACCTGCCGGCGAAGGCGATAGGGGCACTGTTCGGCTTTTATCTATGGACCGTATTTTCCTGCGTTCTCGGCTACGCGCTGTTCAAGAAATCCGATAAGCTCGCCATCCGGCCGTAAGAAGTCTGGCGAGTCTGTCGTGTCTATCGTGTCTATCGTGTCTCACGAGTCTATTGAGTCTATCGGTGCGGCTGTAATTTAGCCAGGGCCATCGGCCCTGGTGAGGCCCTCGTTTTCTATACACCAAAGGTGCGGCGTACACTGCCTGTTACTTCGCCGCGTTGCGGCTTGCTCAACTATCGCCATCGTACCAGGGCCGATGGCCCTGGCTAAATTACGGCCGCACCGTTGGTGCTAAATCAGACTCGACAGACTCGCCAGACTCGATAGACTCGATAGACTCAATAGACTCAATAGACTCGATAGACTTATTTTTTTATACTCGGAAGTTTGGAATGATCGTAGCTTTGCAAGGGAATTATATCTATGGCATTTTTCTGGCGACGAAATAAGGAAGATAAGTTTTCGTCATCCGTTCTTGGTCTTGATAAGTCGATCGAAGAACTCAAGGCTCAAGAGGAGGCGGTTGAAAAGGAGATCGGTGTTCGTTTCTCAAAGGCGATCGAGAAAACACGCGACTCGCTCAACAACCGGCTAGATAAGATCTTTGAAGGTAGAAAGCAGATCGACGAAGGTCTGCTGGATGAACTTGAGGAGATGCTAATTTCCACCGATATCGGCGTCCAAACAACGATGCAGGTTTTGGAAGCGGTTCGTCGCGGTGTTTCGCGTCAGGAGATAAATGATCTCGCCGCATTGAAAGCTGTAATGAAGGGCGAGCTCCTGGATATCCTCGAGCATGCGCGTGAGACCGGCGTGGCTTCCGAGACGGACGTCGCCGAATCGATAAAGCCATACGTGCTGATGGTCGTCGGTGTGAACGGTGTCGGGAAAACAACGACGATCGGCAAGCTTGCGCAGCGGATCAAGAATGAAGGGAACGATGTTTTGATCTGTGCGGCGGATACGTTTCGCGCCGCAGCATCCGATCAGCTCGAGATCTGGGCCCAACGAGCGGGAGTACCCATCGTGCAGCAGAAACAGGGAACTGATCCCGCCGCCGTTTTGTTTGACGCGCTGCAATCCGCGAAATCAAGGAACTCGGACGTCCTGATCGTCGATACGGCCGGTCGTCTGCACAACAAGGCGAACCTAATGGCTGAGTTGGAGAAAATGAAACGGATTGCCGGACGGGAAGTCGAACACGCTCCGCACGAGACGCTGCTGGTGATCGATGCCGTCACGGGACAAAACGGACTCGAGCAGGCGAGACAGTTTCTCAGGGTTGCCGACGTTACGGGGATAGTTTTGACGAAGCTCGACGGTACGGCGAAGGGCGGCATCGCCGTCGCGATTTCTAAAGAGCTGAAACTTCCCATTCGCTACGTGGGTATCGGCGAACAGGTCAACGATCTGATGGTGTTCGACGCGGACAGTTACGTCAACGGACTTTTTAATTAACATTGGATACATTCACTTCACAGTCGGTCTCGGATTTGGACAGTCGGATGACGATGCGAGCGCTGGAGCTTGCCGCCGAAGGCATCGGACTCGTATCGCCAAACCCGCTGGTCGGGTGCGTGATCGCGTCGGATAAGGGTGAAATCGTCGGGGAGGGAGCCTATCGGTACAAGGCCGTTACGCATGCGGAAGTGATCGCTCTACAGCAAGCCGGCGAACGGGCGAGAGGCGGTACCGCCTATGTCTCGTTGGAACCGCATGCGCATCACGGGAAAACTCCGCCGTGCGCGGATGCTCTGATCAGAGGTGGCATTAAGCGTGTTGTCGCGCCGATCGAAGATCCAAATCCGTTAGTTTCAGGTAAGGGATTTCAGGCACTGCGGGAAGCGGGAGTCGATGTCGTGACCGGCATCCTCGCTGACGAGGCTTCAAAACTAAACGAAAAGTTTATCTGCTGGCACAAGAAAGGCAGGCCGTTCGTTCACCTGAAAATGGCAATGTCGCTGGACGGCAGGATCTCATTAAACAAAAGTGTCTCGACAGCACTGTCCGGCGAGTCGGCGATGCGCCGCGTTCACGAAATGCGGCACGAGCATGACGCGATCCTGGTTGGGGCAAACACGGTTTTGATCGATGATCCGAACTTGACCGACCGTAGCGGACTCGACCGGCGACGAAAAGTGACGCGCGTAATACTCGACAACCGCCTGCGAACCGCGCTCGATGCGAAAGTAGTGACAACCGCGACGGATATTCCCACCATTATTGTTTCGAACTCCGACGATGACGACAAGATCAATGCAATGATCGCAAACGGAGTTGATTTCGTATCCGCAAACGCACACGATCTGACGGCGGTTCTCAACGCGCTGCGTGAAAGAGAGATTCAAAGCGTTTTGGTCGAAGGGGGGACCGAGGTCGCAGGGGCGTTCCGGGATGCAGGGCTGATCGACAAACTTTCCTTTATGATCGCTCCGCTCATCGTCGGCGGAAGCAACGCACCGATGGCGTTTGGTGGCAAAGGCGCCTCGGCGATCAAAGAAGCCTCGGAGCTCAAAGACATTTCGTTGGTGCGTCACGGCGACGATATTGAGATCACAGGTTATTTCTAAACAAGACTTTGCTCACCGATATTTAAGCTCAACTTAAATGCGCGTGATTGCCGTCGCGAAGGCTGCGATGAGAACTAAAGATCCATATGCCAAGCGATCGCTCGGCCAGAATTTTCTGATCGATGGTGAAGTGATCAACCGAATCCTCGACACTTTTCGGTCGAACGAAAACGATATCGTTCTTGAGATCGGGCCCGGACGCGGAGCTCTTACGGAGAAGCTCATCGAAACCGGCGCACAGATCTACGCGCTCGAATTTGATCG
>JBBKXD010000330.1:0-2709 GCA_037969295.1 Pyrinomonadaceae bacterium
ATCACGACGATGAGCACTGTGCCGAGACCCCACCAGCTGGTAAGAAAGTCCGACCCCCCGATCATGATCCGCGTGATGAACGGGAGCCTCTTGTCATCGCCGGTGAGCAAAGAATTGTAAAGCTCTACCATTCTCGGCATCACAAAATAAAGCACGATGGCTACTGAAATAATACAAAAAATGACGACGGCGATCGGGTACATTAGAGCCGAGCGAATGCTCGAGCGGATCGCGTCGGCTTTCTTTTCGGCCTCGGCAAATCGATGAAGGGTCAACAGGAACGCGCTTTTGTTGACGCCGCTCTCCGCGTCGGTGGCGGTGCCCACCTCTTCACCGATTCGCAGGGCGCAGATAAATGTGATCGGGAACAGCGGTTCGTCCTTGTGATCAAGTTGGGCGGCGAACGCCTCGGAAAGGCTCCTTCCGTTGATGATCAGATCGCTCGCCTCCAGCAGAGCGTCCGACAACATCTTGTTGGTCTGAGCAAACGCAAGTAAACGGCAAACCTGCGTCGGACTTTCGCCGACCTCCATCAAGTCACCGAACTGCTCGGCAAGCGTGGCGAATTCGACGCTGGTCGGGCGCCGGTTCTTTTTTCGCGGTCCGCGACGTTCACCCAGCGACTGAACACTGATCCCGGCACGTTCGAGCTCGTTTGCGGCTTGGGCCACTTCCTCGGTTTGTACAAATCCCTTGACCGGGGCCCCAAGCGAGTCAACACCGCTGAAATTGTATCCGCCGTCAGAATGAGTGGCCTCGAGACCGCCGAGCCGTCTGACCCCGTCCATACGGTTCGAAGTCGGCGCTATATAACGCCCTCCCGGGCTCAACGGCCGGATGGAACCCGTCGTTGTCCCTGGTATTTCGTTTAACTCATTCATCGTTTACGACTCCTGGCCTTTGGCTATCGCCTCGTGCCGCTCGATCGCTTCCTGAAGCGAGTTCGAATGCCCGTCTATCGCGGCCTGTTCGGATTCGCGGTTTGAGAATTGCCGTTTGCTTTCGACCAATCCGAGCACGGCGGCCACTTCCATTTCTGACGTCACCCCGGCAAGTACCTTTGCTCGGGCGACTTCCTTCATCGGGATCAGGTATCCGGCACGGACCGCCTTCTGCACGACATCGCGCGCCGTGAGACTTCGATTCTCGACCCACTCCTTTACCTCGTCGTTGAAGTAGAGCAGCTCAGCCATCGCCGTTCGGCCGCGTGTTCCCTTGTTAAAGCAGTCTGGACAGCCGACACTCTTGTAAACCGGCCGGTCGTATATCTCAGACGGATGCGGATCGATGATCCGGCAGCGCTCGCAAAGCTTCTTGATGAGGGCCTGCGCCAGGATGAGATTCAAACCCGTCGACAGATTTTCCCGTGGCAGTCCGAGCTGAAACATTCGCGACAATGTGTCTTCCACGCTTGCCGCGTGAAATGTCGACAGCACAAGATGACCTGTCAGGGCGGCATTGATGGCGACCGATGCGTGCTCGGACGAACGCAGCTCGCCGATTCCGATGATGTCCGGGTCGGCACGCAGGCACGAATAGAACGCGTCCCACCATGTGAATGGCGTATTCGGCCGTAGGCTCATTTGCGTCCGATAGGGTGACCGAATCTCGACCGGTTCGCCGATCTCGATGATCTTGTAACTATCTGTCTCTTCCAGTGCCGCGTAGATGGCTTCCAGTGTGTTGGTCTTGCCCGAGCCGGTCGCACCGGTCACGATCAGGATGCCTCGTTTTTGTGTATAGGCCGCTCGGAGGTCCGCGATCTGCCGCGGCAGAAAACCGACCTCGTTGAGATCGCGGATCGGCTTGAGCTGGGAGCGAAGTACGATCGACGGAGCGTACAAAGTCGGCTGGGAAACGAAACGAAGTTCAACTTCAGCCGTCCGACCGTCGCGAAGGGCGCGGACCTTGACGGTCGAGTCAATGTCCTTGAACTTCATCTGCGTCGCGTCTTTGCCCGACGTCTCGGCCATGCCCATGCAAAGTTGTTTGATCTTTACGAAAGGAATGTTGTCCCATCTCACGAACATCTCACTATCGTACCGAAACCGAATTCGCCCCGTGGGCTGGCCGGCTTCGATGTGCATGTCGCTCGAACCCGAGCGAAGAAACTCCATCAGGATCAAACGGATGAATTCCTGAGTTGTAAGCTCTGCCTCACTACGACGAATGTTCCGTTCATATTCCTCGCGGTCCGTGAGGTCGATCCACTCTTCTGCTTCGTTAACGAAATCTGCATCGGCCGTCGCCTGCACGGCGTGGGATTCCTCGATCGTCAGGAATGTTTTCCCCTCGCCCCATTTCTTTGTTTTCTGAGACTGCTTTTTCTGCTGATGCTCGAGCACCATCGACAGCGTCCGCTCATCGTAAATGTGCGAATACAGGTACTCGAAAAATGCCTCTTCAAGCTGGACGAATTTGATATTGAACGAACTGACGCGCAGGGCATGGACAACTCCGCTGCGGTGATCACCGTTCCGGATCTGGACGAGCCCGACTTCGAAATGCGCGGAGTCGAACGGACCACTCCATACATTCAAGACGATCGCCCGGTAGCGGCTCGAAGATTCGCGATTCAGATATTCGGACAGTTTCTGAAGGTCGTTGATGCTGTACTTTTTCTCGAGACCGGGTTCGACCCCGAGAGAAAAATTGACGGGCGCCTGGGCTGAGAGTTCGTCCAGACCGACACGCTGGCTGGCGTTCATC
>JBBKXD010000331.1:0-4076 GCA_037969295.1 Pyrinomonadaceae bacterium
CAGAAGGCCGGCGGCGACCCGCTCCTCAGTATTAACAGTGAAAAGATGACCGAGCGCTCTTACAAGGACGTACCCGAGAAGTTCGATAGCCGGGAACCAAAGCTGGGAATGGCGTTGGCAAAGATAGCGAATGTCTCGATCAGCATCGACGGTAGCGAAACTGAATCGCTGCTTGCAGATATTCCACCGGCGAGGCTCGCAGCACGAGCGAAAGCGGGCAGTCCCGTCGCGGTCGAGTTCGTCAAGAACAAAGTCCGCTCGGTGAATGTAGGCAACGATCTCTATCCCACGGAGTGGCGTGCGAAACGATTCGATATGCCGCTTGACGGCTTTGCAAAACTCTTTTGGGAGGGCGTGAACATCGACTATACAAGTCTTCAGGCAACCGGCGAGAAAGCGCGGGCCGCGATGGCCGGAAAAGAGATCGAGATCACGCACCCGAACGGTACGAATCTTAAAGTGAGCCTGGACAGCAAGCCGGCGTACATTAGCGATGGCATTATCTCCGACGACGACGTTGCAAAGGGTAATATGGATGCCTTCTTGCCTGCCGGCGAGGCGGCGGTTATAACCGCGGCCGGTTCCGGAACCGGAAAGTTTGTCATCGAGAAAGATTATTTCCAGGGCAAAGAGATGCACAATGTCGTGCTCAACTTCGAGAATGGGAAACTAACTTCGATGACGGGTGAAGGCGATGGCTTCGCGGCAATGAAGGCCAGCTACGACGCATTCGGCGAAGGTAAAGACCTGTTGAGTTATGTCGACATCGGCATCAATCCAAGCTACACGCTCGCCCCGAGCAGCAAACTCGGAAACTGGGTTTCAGCTGGAATGGTTTCGATCGGTACGGGAAACAATCTGTGGGCCGGCGGGACCAACAATTCGACCGGAGCAGCTGGTGGTCACCTGGCGGGTTGTACCGTCAAGATCGACGGTAAAACGATCGTCGAAAACGGCACTCTCAAACTCTAGTCGATTTCTCAGGGATTGATTTCGGCGGCGCGACGACGCTTCTTTTCAGTCCGTGGGTATTCGATGTAATAAGTATCCCTTGAACGGACGTCCGGCTCTTCTACAAGATCCGGACGTTCTGCTTTTTTCTCAGGCAAACGGGTCGTCGGCTCTTCGATCTCGTCGATATACGGGCGTGTGACGCGGCGCTCTTCCCCGTAACTGATATCCACTGCCGGAATGGTTATCGTTGTCGCCGGCTGATCATAATCACCTATCTCTCCCGCAAGCAGCGTGTCGAGGCGCGGTTGGTGCAGGAGACATTTAATATTCGAAACCGAGGACGTCTTCATCACCACTCGTTCACTCTGCGGACAATACTGATCGGCCAGCATTCCCGTTTCGGGATCCACTACAACGGAAACTAAGCCTCTCGGCATCGGGAAAGCCGATCCGCCTAATTCGGGCCGCGACTGGATCGTAGCCCGCATAAAATCTACCCATAACGGCAATGCGATTTCGCCGCCCGTGGCATGGAGATCCTGATTAGTGTCCGCTCCAACCCAAACGACCGTGACCAGATTCGGAGTGTAGCCAACGAACCAGCCGTCGTTCGAACTTCCGGTCTTGCCGGCGAACACAACGTTGCGGCCGAGAGCACCGCTCGCCTTCCGCGCGGTTCCGCGCTCTACTGTCGCCTCCAACATATCCGTGATCATGTACGCTGTCTGTTCGCTGATTATGTTGTCATCCGTTTCCGGTGCCGTATAAAGCGTCTTTTCTTCCCCGGTGACGATCCGATCGATGAAAACCGGGTCGATGCGCCTTCCGCCGTTTGCGAACGAAGCGTAAGCCGCGGCGAGCTGGAGCGGCGTTACTTCCATTGTTCCCAACGCCATCGAGGGATAAGGCTTTACGTTCCGAAAACCAAACTCGGCAGCCTTCCTCGCTACATTATCCAGACCCGCTTCGAACGCAGTTTTCACTGCGACGACGTTCGACGATTTCGCCAACGCCGTCTTAAGGGTGACGTTCTTCATCGCATACGAGCGGCCGTAATTTTCCGGCTTATAAGGTTTTACGCCTGCATAAAGAAATTCGCTGGGCCGATCGTCAAAGACGGTAATGGGCGTGTAACCGCGCTCAAGGGCGGTCGCATACACGAACGGCTTGAAAGTCGATCCAGGCTGCCGCATCGCGTCGGTTGCCCTGTTGAACTGCGACTCGAGATAGTCACGGCCGCCGACCATCGCCATCACGTGACCGTTATGCGGATCGATCGCCACGAGCGACGCCTGAAGCTTGACGCCTTTCTTGCCGTAAATCTTATCCAAAGTTTCGAGCCGCTCGGCAACGGCTTTTTCAGCAAGCTCCTGCAAATGAGTATCGATAGTTGTATAGACCCGGGTATTAAAGTTTGTGTTGAGATAATCGCCACTGAATCTGGCACCCAGATCACGCGTTGCGGCGTCCAAAAAATGTGGCGCGATCGAATGAAACTTTGTGCTCGGCGTAGCAAGTTTGAGCGGCCGGTCGAGCGCGATCTCCGCTTCTGATCCCGTCGCCGCTCCAACGTCAGCCATTTTTGAAATGATCGCGTCCCGGCGCGTCTTCGCAGCAACGTCGTCCTTGTCCGGGGAAAATCGATTTGGGTTCTTGATCATCGCCGCGATCGCCGCCGACTCCGTGAGCGACAAGTCACCAAGTTTCTTGCCAAAATATACTTCCGCAGCCTGCTCGATTCCGTGGACACCCGTGGAACCGTACTGCCCGAGATAGATCTCGTTGCAATAGAGCGCGAAGATCTGCTCCTTTGCCATGTGATTCTCGAGGGCTAAGGCGAGAAACGCTTCGGCGAATTTTCGGCGGAATGATCGCTCCGGCGACAAAAAAGTATTTTTTACCAGTTGCTGCGTTATCGTCGATCCGCCCTGTTTGACCTCGTTTCCCCGGATATTCTTTATCAACGCACGGAAGATGCCGCGAGGATCGACTCCGTTATGAGAGAAGAACCGCTGGTCCTCGGCAACGATGATCGCATTCTTGAGGTTCTCAGGTATCTCATCGAAAGCGAGGACCTCGTTTCCGGTTCGCTTGCTTTCGGTCCGACCGATTAGAAGCTCGGGCTCGATCGAATATTCTTTTTGCTCGACGCCAGCGACCGTAATGCCCGCGACCCGGTCGTTCGCAAATTTGATCGTTACAGAACCGCTTTCCGCTCCGACTCGGGACGATTCGTTCACATTTAGGGTGTGCCCCGAAACTGAAAAACTACCGTTCCAGATGCCATCCGAACCCTGGCCTTCAACATAACCCGACCGTTTCAGAAATTCTACAACCGATTCCGCCGAGACAGTCCCGCCGACGCGCAGCTTATAAGGCGCGGCATAGACACCACCGCGCGAGTGCCAAAAACCGGACCGAATCCGAGCTTCGACAATCGATGAATAGTAATTGTAGAAGTATGCGGCAGCGACACCACCGACGATGACGAAGAGGAGGCAGGAAACGAATGCGAATACGAGGATCCTTCGAAGGGAATGTGCCGACCGAACGCCACCGGACTCAATGACACTCTTAACACGTCTTCGCCGCCCTTTTAATACCAGCGACTTTTCGAATATTAACTCGCTCGCGTCTGACATGACCCACCCCCGCTCGTTTATGCTGTGCTCCCGACATGACGTATCTGCAACGGGTGTGCCAACCCCATGATCGAGTCTATTCCGGTCGCGGTCGGTCAGTTTGGCGGAATAAGTAACACATTTGGATCACATGTGTCGTTAGAAGAGTTTGGCTGGTTGTAAGTATTTGATACAGGATCAAGGTTCGAGGATTCTCATTATTAGTTCAGCAGCTCGCTTGGATGCCCCGCCGTGGCCCAACTCTTCCGCCGCGGCGCTGAGCCGTTCACGCACTGCTGCGTTCTCGTTCGGCTCGAGCAATCGTGAAAGCTCTTTCGCGAGTATCTTCGCCGTAAATTCATCCTGTATAAACTCGGCAGCTACGCGTTCACCGGCAATAAGATTGATCAGGCCAAAGTGTTCGACCTCGATCAGCGGTCGGAGCAGCTTGTAGTTTATCCCCGAGGTTTTGTACACGATCGCCATTGGCGTGCCGATGAT
>JBBKXD010000332.1:0-7054 GCA_037969295.1 Pyrinomonadaceae bacterium
GCAGAGTTGATGAAGTATGTTTCATCGGCGAATATCGCTTGCGGATTTCACGCCGGCGACAGGTCGACGATGAACCATACCGTCGAGCTTGCCCTGGAGCACAAAGTCGCGATCGGTGCCCATCCCGGTTTTCGCGACCTCGAACACTTTGGCCGTAATGCGATGTCATTGCCGCCGAAGGAAGTCTTTGCGATCGTGGTCGAACAAGTCCAGACGTTAAAGCGTGTATGCGAGACGCACGGAGCTCTGCTTAATCACGTAAAGCCGCACGGAGCTTTGTACAATCAGGCTGCCAAAGACGACGAGTTCGCGGCCGCAATAGCCGAAGCGATCGTCAGCATCGATCACGGTCTTGTTCTATACGGCTTGTCGGGCAGTTATTTGATCTCCGCGGCGGAGACGGCCGGGTTGAAAACGGCATCCGAAGTCTTCGCCGACCGGACGTATCGGGCCGACGGAAGCTTGACGCCGCGTACCAACCCGAATGCATTAATTAACGAAGTTGAAACCGCCGTTGCACAAGCGTTACAAATGATTCGATCGAGAACCGTGACATCGACAACTGGTGAGATCGTTTCCATCACGGCGGACACGCTTTGCTTACACGGTGACGGCGCAAACGCAGTGGATTTCGCGAAAGCGATTCGTAAAGCGTTTGAGCGATCCGAGATCGGTATACGGCCATACGGTTCTAGTTTCTAGTTTCTAGTTTCTCGTTTCTCGTTTCTAGTCTTTGTTTCTTAGTTTTTAGTTTTTAGTTTTTAGTTCACAGTTCATAGTTCATAGTTCATAGCTAACAGTCCGTTCTATGAAAGAACGTTCCATAAGATCCGTCATTCTCGGCGCCGCGTTCCTCATGACGACTTCCGCCGTCGGACCGGGATTTCTTACACAGACTGCCGTCTTCACGGACCAGTTACTGGCGAGTTTCGGTTTCGTCATTCTCATCTCGGTCGTGCTCGACATATTCGCCCAGCTCAATATCTGGCGTGTCCTGACGGTCAGCGGCAAGCGGGCGCAAGATGTCGCGAACGAGACCATTTCCGGCAGCGGCTATCTGCTCGCGGCACTCGTCGCTTTCGGCGGATTGGTTTTCAATGTCGGTAACATTGCAGGCTGCGGACTCGGATTGAACGTCCTGTTCGATATTCCGGTCGAGGTCGGAGCGTTGATCAGCGCGTGTGTCGCGATCGGTATCTTTCTTATCAGAGAAGCAGGCCGGGCGATGGATATTTTTGTGAAGGTACTCGGCATCGTCATGCTCGGGTTGATCGTCTACGTCGTGATCGATGCCCAACCTCCGATCATCGAGGCCGCTTACCGCACCATCCTCCCCGAACGGATCGATGCCCGCGCGATCGTCACACTGGTCGGGGGAACCGTTGGCGGCTATATTACTTTCGCGGGTGCCCATCGGCTGATCGACGCGGGCATTACTGGAACGGAGTCACTTCCGGAAGTGAACAGAAGCGCCGTGATGGGCATCATGCTCACCGCCACCATCCGTGTGCTTTTATTTCTCGCCGCACTCGGCGTCATCTCACTTGGCTTGCCGATAGACCCGGCAAATCCGCCCGCGTCGGTTTTTCGCAATGCTGCCGGGGTCGCCGGTTACAAGATCTTTGGCGTCGTTATGTGGTCGGCCGCGATAACTTCCGTCGTTGGCGCCGCATACACGTCGGTTTCTTTTTTTAAGAGCTTTAACGAAAGACTTGAAAGTCGCGGCAATTACGTCATCGTTGCTTTCATCGTCGTCTCGACGCTGATATTCCTGGCACTTGGCCGTCCCGTCAGTATTTTGCTATGGGCGGGCACCATAAACGGGTTCATCCTGCCAATCGGGCTTGCATTGGTTTTGCTTGCAGCGCGAAAACGGGAGATCGTCAAAGGGTATTCGCATCCTCTGTGGCTCCAGATCGCAGGTTGGTCCGTCGTCGCAATTATGACGGGATTTAGCATCCAAACGCTGATCGAAGCCGGTCGTTAACAAACGGTGATCTTTCTTCGAAACAATCGCATCAAAGAGACGAATCCGATTCGGAGACCGTGTCATATGATGATGAGAATTTCGAGCTTACTTTGCCTTGCACTCCTTATTGCCGTTTCAATTTCAGCCCAGTCGGGACGTAAGATCGAACCCACTCCTACACCTTTACCTTTGATCCAGGACGATTCGGATACATATTCTGAATCGACCCCGCAGAAGAAGCGGCCGGTTGCCGTATGGCCCTCGCTTCGCGGCGATCCATCCACCGGGACATCGGATCGAACAAACAAGACGCGTTCGAAGGCAACGCCGGCGACCGCACCTGCTGCATCGGACGGCGATGATGTCGTTAAGGTCGAGACGAGCTTGATCACGATTCCCGTGTCTGTATTCGACCGCCATGGCCTGTATATTGCGAACCTTCGGAAAGAAGACTTTCGGATCTTTGAGGACGGAAAGGAACAGCAGATCGAGTATTTTGGGACGTCGGAAAAGCCGTTCACCGTGGTACTTCTGCTGGACACTAGTCCGTCGACCGAATATGAAATCGACGACATACGCGCCGGTGCAATAGCATTTGTCGATCAACTCAAACCGCAGGACAAGGTGATGGTCATCGAATTTGACGGCAAGGTGCACGTCTTGACTGAGGCTACTAACGACCGCGCGGCAATCTACAAGGCGATCAAGCGAGCGGATTTTGGCGACGGGACATCCCTCTACGACGCGGTTAGTTTCTCATTATCGAAACGGCTGAACGCGGTCATCGGCCGAAAAGCAATTGTTTTGTTTACCGACGGCGTTGATACACGGTCGTCGAAATCTAATTACGATACAACCCTCGCTCTTGCCGAAGAGTCGGACTCGCTGATCTTCCCGATCTACTACAACACCTTAGCGAAAACGAGTGCGGATGCAATAGGTGTTTTCGGACCACCACCGCCCGGAACGACGGCCCGTGAGTATGCGGTGGGGAAACGATATCTCGAGGAACTTGCGGGTTACACTGGTGGACGCGTTTTCCGGCCCGAGGCGACACCTGGCGGTCTGACGGCGGCCTTCGAAGGGATCGCAGAAGAGTTGCGACGTCAATACAGCATCGGATATATACCCAGCGAAGATGGAAAGCCCGGACAACGAAAGCAGATCAAAGTTCGCGTCAATCGCCCGAACCTCGTTCTTCGCGCCCGAGACAGCTATATCGTAGGTGTCAAATGATATCGAAGTTTTGATCTATTCTTCCCGCGAAGTGTCTTGAACAATACACTGGTTGTACCTGCATTTGAATTGCAACTCGTGATGTCCCGCCTAAAGCAGTACCAAATTAAAAATAGAAAAACCAGGCGATTATGGAAAGATAAGAGGACATAATTGGCGTGAAGAGATCGAGTACGCCGAGCTGCAGTTCCGAACAGGAGGAAGCCAAGCCGATCAAAATGGAACTATGTTTAAATCGATCCCAAACGAGCCACCTGGATCAACGGAACCGGAGAAATCGAAGTAAGTTCGTCTTTTAGCGATGACGCGAGCATGTCTATTCCCGATACATTTCCCAACCCGAGATCGTCTAACTCGGTCGTCAGAAGTATCAAATCCGGATTTACATTGTTGATGACGTAATCGAGCGTAAGGGGTGTCAAAGTTTCTTCGACATCGATCTTGTCAATGATTCCCTGTTCGAGTGCGGCTGGGTTCTCACGCGGGTCGAGCGTTACGATTTCAATGTTTTTGTTTTTGCGAAGTTGTCGTATAACCTCCGCTCCATTTTCCCCGGCTCCGCATACTAAAACCTTTAACATATTGCCTCCTTGGTCGTGGTCAGATCCAGTTCATGATCGCGAACCAATAGAACATTCCGGCAAGAATTGCCGAACTGATTAAGGTTGCGATAATTCCATATTTAAACATCTCGCCGCCTGTAAGAAGGCCGCTTGCACCGATGAGTGCCATCCGGCCCGAAGCTGATGGCAGCGAATAACCGAACGTAGTTGCAAGCGTAACCGGAATGACAAGTTGGACTGCATTAAAGTCCGGGTTGCTTACGGCAATGTTGATCAGGACGGGTACAAGCACGGCGGCGATCGTCGTGTTGTTGAGCACATTCGTCAAACCTGCCGAAATAACCACCAGGAGCAACATTGAAACCCAAAGCGGCGGGCCCGTAACTAACGGAGTCATCGACGCTGCTATCCATTCGGTCGCACCGGAACGTGTGAGCGTGTCGCCCAGCGAAAGCCCCGCACCGATAATAAAAAATATGCCCCAACTGACGCCCTGAATGTCTTCCCAATTTATTATTTGTCTAACCGCCAGATATAGCACGGCGAGCACAGCGATTACGGCGCTCGAAAGCATTGTTGGTGGAAGGTTGAGGTAGCCTTCGATCGTCGCGCCAAATATCCAAAACAGAGCCGCGACACACATCGTCGCGATTATTTCCTTTTCGCGGGCGGACCTTTTTCCCATCTCCTCGAGGTTTGCTTGCACACCGCTAATTTCGATCTTGCGGATAGAAACCGGAACCATTTTCAAAAGCAGCCACCAGGTAACCGGGAAGATAACGAGAAACGGCGGCAGACCGTATTTCGACCAATCAAGAAATGACCATGGTCGAATCTTCTCGAGAAAACCGGATGCGACAGCATTTGAGGCCGACCCCATGATCGTCACCATGCCGCCCAGACTCGCGCTGTACGCAATGCCAAGAATCAGCAGAACCAGCAGCGAACGAGCCTTATCTTTATCTTTAACTTCGCGTGAAATGGTTAATGCTACGGGTATCAAAACGGCGGCTGTCGCGGTATTTTCGACCCACATCGAAAGCAGCGCGGCAATTCCCATCAAGCCGAACAACAGTTTTCGGACGTCGCCGTCGGATGAAATAATGGTCTGAAGTGCCAACCGCCTCGTCACTCGGTGTTTTCTAAGCGCCTGGGCCAGAAAGAGCGAGGCAAGAATTAGAAATACGACCGGTCTTGAGAACGGTTCGAAACTCTGAGATGCAGTGGCGACACCAAAAAGTATCTGTGCGACCGGTATCATCAACGCTGCTAATGGCAACGACACAGGCTGAAGCGACAGAACTCCAGCGGTGAAGATAAACACGACGATAGCTCGATGAGCCGAGCCCGTCAGGCCAGCCGGTGCAGGAAGAATGAAAATTAGAAAGGTAAATAAAACAATGGCAATAAACTTGCCATGAGGTTTTTGGAGCCAACTGTACGAACGCGGGAGAAAAACACGCAATGGCTCTACGGGAGTCCGGGGCTCAATAATCTCCTTAGGCTTATCTTGTTGAAGAGCCTTTTTTAAAGGTGGAAGCACCAACGCGAAAGTGCTACGCGCAACTTCGGCGGTAAAGTGCAATAGGACGCCAAAAACGTCGTTCTGCCAATTCTTTTTATTGCGGGCAATATGTTTTTCAACTTCAGCCCGACACGAACCACACTGAGCAATATGCTCATCATCCTCGCGGCGGTTCGTGCCTGTTCGGAGTCTCCGAGCATATTCCCTTGGCTCGATGTGATTAGGAGCCGTCATTCATTCGCTCGATTCGTCCGGTTCGGCATTATTGGCAAGAATAACGATTTCGTCCTCGGTGAGAATGTGATTGGGCAGCGAGACGTGTCCAGCCGAAGTTTCGAGAATAAATTTGAAGGCTCCGATTCTGACCAGCTTACCTTCGTGAGTTCGAAAGCGGAGGGTAGCTCCCGGCAAAAAAGATTCACGCGCATGAAATCCGGCACTGATATTCCTGGCTAGTTCCCGGTTTCCGATACCGAAAGAAATAGACAGGGACAACAACAGAGCCGCAAGAAGGACGATGATGACGCTTGTAAAAAGTACCGTTTCCACGCCGAGCTGCTGAAGTGCGATTACAAAGACGAATACGAAGAGTATGTACTTTACGAAAGTCCCTACAAACGATCCCGACTTTAGTCCAGATTTATCCGCGTACGCGCCAAGAGCGTCGCCGAGCACACCCGAAAAAAGGATCCCCAACAAAATAATCAGCAATGATGCAAGAACGCGAGGCAGGAACATAACTGCCGACTTAAAAGCTCCGGCGACGAATCCCAATCCGAGCGATTCGGTTGCGGCCAGCAGGAAAAGAAAAAGAATCAACCAGAATGCGAATCGCGCAATGAGTCTTGAAAGAGATGAAGTGAAGCCCCAGGAACTTATGATCGGGGCGATTCCGGTTTTTTCGGCAATCTTGTCCACACCGAGTCGCCTAAGAATTGAACTCAGCACGAACCTGATAACAAAAGCTGCTATCCATCCGATCAGGAATAAAAGTACCGCCCCGAGTAAACTCGGCAGCCACTCCATGATGTCCCTGAGAACATTGCTAAATAGTTGTTGAAATGATTCTAAGTCAAATTTCATAATAGTTTGGATCGATCATGTTTTAGGCCAGATAGCATTCTGACGTTCTCAGAATGCCCAAAAATACGGAATGAATATAGTGGCGATAATCCAAAACAATATATTGAGCGGCGTACCGACACGCAAAAAATCAGCAAAACGGTATTGCCCCGGCCCATAGATCAATGTATTTGTCTGATAACCGACCGGTGTCATAAAACTCGCAGATGCAGCAAACATAACAGCTACAAGGAACGGCCGTGGGCTTACACCAAGCGTATTTGCCGTTGCGATCGCGATCGGTGTCAGCAACGCGGCTGTCGCGTTATTGGACATCATTTCCGTAAAAATGAATGTCATCAAATAAAAAGCCGAGACCAGAGCAATAAGCCCCCCCCAATCCTTTACCAAAGCGATAATCGTCGATGAAATCAGCGGAGCCGCGCCGCTGTTTTCCATGGCCGCCTCGAGCGTCAGTACGCCGGCCAACAAGAAGATTATTCGCCATTCGATCGCCTCATACGCCTCTTCCATTTTGATGGCGCCGACCAGTACCAGCAGGATCGCACCGATTATCGAGCTGACCACGATCGGTGCGATACCCAATGTAGCCGTCAAAATCACACCGGTCACGATAATGAGGGCCGGGATAAGTTTGTTGCGGCGATAAACGACCTGATCGTCTTCCGAAATGATGAC